>CAJPLH010000128.1 GCA_905371275.1 Prevotellaceae bacterium | reverse complement strand
AGATGCCAACAAGAAAATGAAAGATGACAGGAAGTTATCTTCTCCATAACGAGCTGCACTATAACGGTCTAATGACCGATTGGGGTTTAGAATACTATGTTAAAACATTGCTGCAAAATAAGCATAATACCGACAATCAGCAGAAGGCAAAAGACATTCAACTAGGTTTTGAAAGTACATCATCCCCCTATAGATCTATGGGAGGAAATAGCGCCAAAGAGGGAAAAAATTGCAGAAAAGTGACATTTTAATTTTATATACCACTGATTTTGCTTTCTATAGGTAGCAATCTTGTGTGTAGCAATACTTTCCTCCGTTCCTCCATTTCTCCTCTTCTCATATCTCTGTCTTCTCGTATCCCTTCCTTCTAGTATCCTCACTTTGTTTATTCACATCGCCCCCTCGAGCCCTCGCGCACATATATACGCGCGCCTTACAACAGCGATGTTGATTTTTTGCTGTCACAAGTGTCACACTAGGAGAGAAAATGTGTCAAAAACAAAGGAAAAATTTTGAGCAAAATCTAGGAGGTAAGCCACACAAAAAAACGATTTGCGCAGAACTCTCCAACGCAATTTGGGGCACTTCTTCTTTCTGCCTGTTAAAATATGTCTGCGAAATGCCTAGTCGTCTGGAATATAGCTATTTACAAATGCCCTGTGACACTTGTGACAGCAAAAACTCATAAACCCCTGTAATGTGTGCGCGTACGCGTACGCGCGGGAGCGGTTGATTATAGGTCTTTTTACAAATCATTTTCGTGTTATCAATTTCACATTCTCCGATAGTTCTTTTTCCTTCCGCATATCCAATAAAAAACAACGAGTCGTTGTCATTAAAACGACACGTTGTTTTCTCTAAAACGATACGTTGTTTTCTCCAAAACGACACGTTGTTTTCTTCAAAACGAGCCGTTGTTTTCTCCAAAACGACACGTTGTTTTCATTAAAACGAGCCGTTGTTTTTGGATGAAATACAACGTCAAGTTTGAAGGGAATGATTCTTTTGAGGGATGCCACCAAAAAGAAAAATCCCACCGTCTTGCGACGAGTGGGATACTATTTATTTTGCTCTGAGAGAGCGGGCAATTATGCGTTGCCTTCTGGGAGACCGAAAGGAGTGGCAGTGCGACCAACACCTTCGGGAGCTTCAGTGGCTTGGGGAGCAACACCGAGTTGGATGGTGCCAAATTGTTGCTCGAAATTCACAACGTTTTCTTGAAGAGCGAAAAGCAAACGCTTTGCACTTTCGGGAGTGAGAATTTGGCGTGAGTTTACGCGAGCTTGGGGCAAACCAGGAAGTGCGGCTACGAAGTCGATGACGAACTCTTGGTTGCTGTGGTTGATGATTGCTAAATTGCTGTAGTTGCCGTTGGCTACTTCAGGGGTAAGCTCGATTTGGAGCTGCTGAGGTGCTTGTTCTTGTGCCATAATGTGGTCAAGTTATAGGAATGATAAAATGTGAATTGCGTGGGATGTTGTCAGTGCTGCCAGAAACGCATTGTTGCATTGACAGAATCCTTATGTTGTGACTATAAGGCAATAACTGTGCCAAACGTTTGTCTTGCTGTTGTGACCTGACAATCGTAAGCAAATATAGCACAAAAGGGGGAATTAAACAAACGATGTGCAAGAAATCTCAGCAATTATTTGGTTTTCTCTCAATTTGCCCGTAAATTTGCACTAGGGGGATTGGTGTGCTTGTCCTTTGCCGTTGCTTGCGTGGACAAGTGTAATCGTGAGAATGGCAGATGCTGCATCTTGTGATGTGTCATTGAAGTAATCAACCTTTTGGTGGTTGAGCCTTTTCCCCGATTGCTGTGACAGATTTGCTTTTGAAAGAGCGATGCTGTCAGTGATTTATCAAGTTTTTGCCGAATAATTTCGATATGAAAAGAATTCTCTTTTTTCTTCTTGCGGTGATGTCTTTGTTCACTGCTCGAGCGCAATATACAATGTTTCCCAAGTTTTCAGACAACTGGTCTGTGAGTTTGGGAGGTGGGGTGACGCACCCCTTGGTCTACAAACCTGAGGTGAAACTTTTGACGCCTTCGATGACCGTGGGATTGAAAAAGCAACTAACTCCAGTCTTTGCCCTTGGTGTGGATTGGGATTATGTTTCTTGGAACAACAGATTGTTGCTGACACGCTATGAAAGAACGCAAGTTCACGTGGTGGGTAGTTTCAATTTGTGCAATTTGTTTGGTGCTTATCCGGGTAAACCCCATTTGTTTGATGTGGAAGCGAAGACTTCGGCAGGCTGGGGACATATTTTCAATAGAGCATATCGCAACAGTCCTGATGCCAATTATTTGGTGACAAAATGTGGGCTTGATGTGACTTGTAATTTTGGTGCCAACAGACGCTGGGGCGTTAGCCTTCGTCCGAATGTTTGTTTTGATTTGCGCAACGATGGTAAACCAGACTATGAGAGTTTCAACACTGAACGTGCAGAATTTGATCTTTCGTTGGCATTGGTGTATCGTTTTGGTGCGAAATCTCGTCCTTCCATTTTCGAACCTCCCGTGACGGTGTCGGCAAATCAGCACGAAGATTTGCTGGAGGCTATGCGCTTCTTGCACAAAGATTTGGCTGAGCGCGATGCGGTGATTGCTAAACAAGAAAAGCGTATTGCTCAACTTGAAGCTAATGGCGGTGCGCGCGGTGGTGCTGGTGTAACTGCAGCTGGTAATCGTCCACTTGAAACGGTGGTAAGTTTCAGCAACGGAAGAGCAGTAGTGGATGCACCTCAATTCCCCAATGTGGAGCGCGTGGCGAAATATCTGAAGAAATATCCTAATGCACGTGTGGAAATTCGCGGTTATGCTTCTCCTGGTGGCAATTTGTCTGCAAACATACGCATTGCACAATTGCGCGCAGAGGCTGTGCAAAACCTACTTATTGCACAATATGGAATTTCCAAGAACCGCATCGTGGCAACGGGGCAGGGTGTCGGCAAACTGTATGCAGAGCCCGAATGGAATAGTGTGGCTGTCTGCACGATTCTTGAGAAATAACCGAGGAAATCGTTGCAACGCATCAACTTTTTGATGTTCTAACTCAGAAATGTATCATTGTCCGAATAGGGATGGTGATGCATTTCTCGTGTATAAGGTGATAGACGCTGATTGTTAGTAGTTTTTATAGACTATATAAGGTGAAATATGGGTTTAATCAGAAGTTTTTTGTATCTTTGCTTTGCAGAAATAGCAATTAGTGCGGTGAGATGGCTTGTTTGTCTAGGCTTTTCCCCTTCACGAAAAGTTTCCCCTGTGATAATGGTGAACTTTATGAGCATTCTGCGATTTTATCCCCTCACCCTTTCAAACATTCCCCACCGCTATGACCGATATTGAAATTGCAAGATCGACACCACTGTTATCCATTGCAGAAGTGGCACAACAATTAGGTATCTCTGCCGATCACTTGGAACAATATGGCAAACACATTGCAAAATTGCCGCTCTCGCTGATTGACGAAGCGAAGGCAAAACGCAATCACCTCATTCTTGTCACTTCCATCACTGCCACGAAAGCCGGCATCGGTAAGACAACTGTGAGCATTGGTTTGGCACTTGGTCTGAATCACATCGGCAAACGAGCAGCGGTTGCGCTCCGCGAACCTTCACTGGGACCTTGCTTCGGAATGAAAGGAGGAGCTGCTGGCGGTGGATACGCACAGGTGTTGCCTATGGAGAAAATCAATCTTCATTTCACGGGCGATTTTCACGCCATCACTTCTGCACACAATATGATTGCGGCTTTGCTCGATAACTATATTTATCAGCATAGAGCTGAGGGTTTTGGACTCAAAGAAGTGTTGTGGCGTCGTGTGCTCGACGTGAACGATCGTTCACTGCGTCAGATTGTTACAGGTTTGGGACCTGCTGCCAATGGCATTGAGGCGCAAGCCGGATTTGACATCACTCCTGCTAGCGAATTGATGGCGATTCTCTGTTTGGCAACCGATGAAGACGATTTGCGTCGTCGCATTGAAAACATCATCTTGGGATATCGCTATGATGGAAGTCCTTTCCGAGTGAGCGATCTCGGCATAGCTGGAAGTATTATGGTGCTCTTGAAAGATGCGTTGCAACCCAATTTGGTGCAAACCACAGAGAACACTCCTGCCTTTGTGCACGGAGGTCCTTTTGCCAACATTGCTCACGGTTGTAACACTGTCATTGCTACAAAGATGGCTTTGTCGAATGCCGAATACACTATCACTGAAGCGGGCTTTGGTGCAGACCTCGGAGCGGAGAAGTTTTTCGATATCAAGTGCCGCAAGTCGGGTTTGCAACCTTCGCTCACGGTGCTTGTGGCGACAGCGCAAGGGCTGAAAATGCACGGTGGTGTGCCGCTCGATGAGATAGCTCAACCCAATTTGGAGGGATTGAAGCAGGGATTCCCCAACTTAGACAAACACGTGCGCAATCTTCGCAGTTTTGGACAAACAGTGGTTGTGGTGTTCAACCGATATGCCGCTGACACGGACGAAGAAATGGCTCTTTTGCGTCAGCACTGTGAAGAAGATTTGAAAGCTCCTTTCGTCATTAATCACGCTTATATGGAAGGTGGAAAGGGTGCAGCGGAAATGGCGCAAATCGTAGTAGATGCCATTGAGAAAACGCCTTCGCAACCCCTTCAGTTCCCCTATGCAGACGAAGATGGATTGCAAGAGAAGATTGTTGCTGTGGCTACTAAAATATATGGTGCCGGACGCGTGTCGTTTGCTCCTGCTGCGTTGCGCAAACTTAAGCAGGCTACAGATAACGGAATGGCGCACTTCCCCGTGTGCATCGCAAAGACGCAGTTTTCTTTCTCGGCGGATGCCACTAAATATGGTGCTGCAGAAGGATTTGATTTCCAAATTCGCGACATCGTCATCAATGCTGGTGCGGAAATGATTGTGGCTCTTGCAGGCGACATCATCCGTATGCCAGGACTTCCCAAATCTCCCCAAGCACTCCGAATCGACTATAAAGACGGTGAAATCACTGGACTTAGTTAATCACATAACTTATCGCTATGCGTATTGTCATCAACCCTAAATACCAATACCTAAAAGATTATCTCTCGCAGATCAATGAACATTTTGAGCGAGATGGCCGCGAACTCCACAGAGGGCGCAATATGCTTCGCACTCTTCAGGTGGATGGTTTGACGCTTGTGGTGAAACGCTACGGACGTATGCCGTTTACCACGCGTTTGGCAACTCGTTTCTACAAAAGTAATAAGGCGAAGCGTGCCTATGTTTCTTCGTTGATGTTGAAGGAACGCAGTTTTGACACTCCTGAACCGGTAGCTTTCGTGAGCTATCGACAAGATTGGCTCAATGCTACGTATTATTTTGTGAGTTTGCGTTCTGATTATCGTCATTCGATGGAAGAAATTCCTTCGCTGGAAACGGAAGTTCTCGAACGGGTGACCGAAGATTTTGCGCGCTATGCAGCTCGTTTGCACAGCAATGGTTTTGTGCATCGCGATTTCTCCGCTGGAAACATCCTCTTCGATTTAGTGGATGACCACTATCATTTTACGCTTCTCGACACGAATTCAGTGAAATGGGGAAAAGCAGTGAGTGTGGAGCAAGGTTGCGCAAACTTCGCTCGTTTGGTGGGAACTCCTTTCTTCTTCGAGCGTTTGGCGCATCACTATGCTGCATTGCGAAA
>CAJPLH010000127.1 GCA_905371275.1 Prevotellaceae bacterium | reverse complement strand
GCCAATAGCATCTTACCCGAACTCTTTGGAGATGGGAATGCAGCACCAGCCATAGCCAATGGTTATGCCTGCGCTTATCCCCTCGGTGTGGTGGGAATCATCCTTTCCACAATTGCCTTGCGCTTCATAGCGCGCATTTCTTTAGACAAAGAACAAGAAGAATTGCGTATGACTAATGAATCGCATCCTGAAACAACCCCTAAGCATCTTGTCATCAGTGTCACCAATCTAGCTGTAGAAGGTAAGACACTTGAGGAACTTCGCAATTTCTTCAAACGTCAATTTGTTGTAACTCGTTGCATCTATCCCAATGGAGATTTGCAAGTGGCTCACGCTGCAACCCAAATCACTATGGGGATGCGCCTACATCTCGTATGTTCTGAACAAGATGCCGAAGCCTTGGTGCATCTGTTGGGACAAGTTGATGAGGAAGGAAAAGCAGAAGAAGTCGAAAGTCAACAATATGTGAGTCGTCGAATGGTAGTGACTCGTGAAGACGTCACTGGTCGAACCCTCGCGCAACTCCATCTCTCCTCTTTGTATGGTGTCAATGTTACGCGCATCACCAGAAGTGGCATCGAGTTCTTCGCTGATCGCGATCTTCCCCTCCTTGTGGGCGACAGAGTACTTGTCACCGGTACAGAATCCAGTGTCGAGCGCGTCAAGTCCGTTTTAGGATCACAAGTAGAACGTTTGGATCATCCTAATGTCGGAGTGCTCTTTATGGGAATTCTTGTGGGTCTTCTCGTAGGACAGATTCCCATCCCTTTCCCCGGAGTAGATGTACCCGTGAAACTCGGTTTAGCAGGTGGTCCTTTGTTTGTAGCTATCCTTGTAGGAGCCTTTGGTCACCGCTATCGCATCAACACCTATGTTTCCACTTCCGCTAATTTGATGTTGCGCGAAGTTGGTCTTATCCTCTTCTTGAGTAGTGTAGGCATACAAGCCGGTGCGTCTTTCTGGCGAACATTGATGGCAGGTGACGGAGTGCACTATGTGTGGATGGGTTTCTTGATTACCGTTGTACCCATTTTGATTTGCGGATTGATTGGTCGTTGGAAACTCAAACTCAACTATTTCACCCTTATGGGACTCATAGCAGGAGCCAACACCGACCCACCAGCACTCGCTTTTGCCAACACCACCGCAGGCAACAATGCCCCAGCAGTGGGATACAGCACCGTTTATCTCCCCGCGATGTTCTTGCGCATCCTTGTGGCTCAACTCATCTTGTTGATTCTACTTGGGTAATCTGATTACTCTCCCTGTTCGCATCGCATCCGCAAGCGTTTAATCGGGGAGAATCTCTCAAATCTTGGTGAATCTCTCCCAAAGATAAAACTCAAAAGACAATCCCCACTATCGTGTGAAACGATGGTGGGGATTTTTATGTTTGAAATGCAATGTCTATCATTTGACAGCACTAAGAGCTCAAAAGACCTCCTTTCAAATGGTAGACGAAGATTTCAGCAGTAGACTATTCAGCGGGTGCGATTACTCCAGTGGGGCAAACGTCAGCGCAAACGCCGCAGTCGATGCAAGTTTCAGGAGAGATGACGTAGATGTCGCCTTCAGAGATAGAAGCTGTGGGGCATTCTTCGATGCAAGTGCCACATGCAATGCAATCTTCATTGATAATGTAAGCCATTGTGTAAGAATTTAATAAGTGAATAAATTGTTATGTTGTTATGTATGTCTGTCTTAGACCGCGCCTAGTCAAACTAGTCTTTGCAGTTTAGCGTCATCTCGACACGAAGTTACAAAGAGTGTACACGAATCTTTGGCAAAGGTACCCATTTCTTGCGTTCTTCGCAAATATCTTTTTATCTTTTTCCAATTTGCATCCGTCGTTTACGTTTTTTTCTATCCCTTCCAGCTTCCGAAGTCACCCTATAAACGAATTCATTTCTAATGACCGATTGGGGTTTAAAGCGAGAAATTTAGCCACTTTATCGCTAAACATTGTCACTTTCAGGAAGTATAAGACGGAAAGGCACGTACTTTGCACAGAAAATTGTATCTTTGCTCAAATATCCGTGTAAGGATGCTGAAAAAAGCATTTGAGCGCTCATCGTAGGTTTCGATGCTCCGCGTCCACCTATTCAATGGCTGGATGTACATAGCATTGGATTTCATCCTTCGTTTTCTCGCCATGGCATAACTCGAGCAAGCTCGGTTCTGCTCATTTGGCTTAACGAAAATGTTCGCGCGCCATCGGCTGCCCATACACAGATTTACCTTTTAAAACAACACAATACACCATACCATTATGGCAAAAGTCACCAAAGAAGCAGCTCTGGCTTATCACGAACAAGGGCGTCCTGGTAAGATTGAAGTCGTACCCACCAAACCTCACGCTACGCAAGCAGACCTCTCACTTGCTTATTCTCCCGGTGTGGCAGAACCTTGCCTTGAAATCGAAAAGAACAAAGACGATGCTTATCGTTACACCAACAAAGGCAACCTCGTGGCTGTCATTTCCAACGGCACAGCCGTTTTGGGATTAGGCGACATTGGTGCAGTTGCAGGAAAACCTGTGATGGAAGGTAAGAGTCTCCTTTTCAAAATCTATGCCGGTGTTGATGCTTTCGATATTGAAGTAGATGAAAAAGACCCAGAGCGTTTCATCCAAGTGGTGAAAGCCATTGCTCCCACGTTTGGCGGTATCAACCTAGAAGACATCAAAGCACCAGAATGCTTTGAAATTGAAACCCGCTTGAAGGAAGAACTCGACATCCCCGTGATGCACGACGACCAACACGGCACTGCCATCATCTCTTGCGCAGGTTTGCTCAATGCTTGCGAAGTAGCTGGCAAGCGCATTGAAGATGTGAAAGTTGTCATCAATGGTGCAGGTGCTGCAGCCATCAGTTGCGCGCGTCTTTATCTTTCTTTCGGTTTGCAGAAAAGCAATCTCATTATGTTGGACTCTAAGGGAGTCATCTCCACCGATCGTACAGATTTGAACGCTCAGAAGCGCGAATTTGCCACCGAACGCACCGATGTACGTACCCTTGCTGAAGCCGTGCAGGGAGCCGACGTCTTTGTCGGTCTTTCCAAAGGCAACATTCTCTCACAAGACATGGTGCGCACCATGGCAGAACGCCCCATCATCTTCGCTTTGGCGAATCCCATCCCCGAAATCTCTTACGAAGATGCTCGCGAAGCACGTGCAGACGTCATCATGTCTACCGGTCGCACAGACTATCCCAACCAAATCAACAACGTACTTGGTTTCCCCTACATCTTCCGTGGGGCTCTCGACACAGCGTCTTCAGCCATCAACGAAGCCATGAAGCAAGCCGCAGTGCGTGCTATTGCTGATTTGGCGCGTCAAGAAGTGCCTGCTGTCGTCAAAGAAGCTTATGGTGTTGATCACCTCGAATTCGGTGCCGACTATTTCATTCCCAAACCCGTTGACCCACGTCTTGTTGTAGAAGTGTCTTGCGCAGTAGCAAAAGCCGCCATTGAGAGTGGAGTAGCGCGCAAACCCATCACCGACTGGGATGCTTATCGCACGCAACTCGAAGCGCGTATTGCAAAGAAATAAATCCGTTTTGTTCGTTTGTCTTCAGATAGTATGCGTTTGCAATTCCTACTGTTATGTTCAAGATGAACGATATTCTGATAATGAAAATCCCCTCCCGCCTAGTTTTGTGCTAAGTGGGAGGGGATTTGTTAAATCCAAATCGGTCATTAGCTCCTTAATAGATTTTTTGGGGAAGTAATCTTTTCCATAACGAGCAGCAATGTTACGGTCTAATGACTGATAGGGGAGGAGAATGGCGAAAGTTGTGATTACAACACCACACTCTTCACCGCAGGCAACACCAGAGCAAGGTCGTCAATCACTTGCTGACGTGAAGCCCCCTCTCGGATGATTACCAAAATCGTGTCGTCACCCGCCAATGTACCACAGATGCTTTGAAATTTTTGCGCATCAATTTCAGTGGTGATGCCGGCAGCATAACCAGGTCGCGTGTGCATCACCACGATATTTCCCGAAAACTCAAGTCCTAGGAAGCCCGTGTTTCTTAAAAAATCGGGAGCCTCTACTGAAATTTTGCGTCTATATAATGGATTGTCGGGAAGGATATAGCGATATCCTCCCACACTTGCCACTTTTGCAGCCTTGAGTTTCTGTAAATCTCGGGAAAGGGTAGCTTGCGTCACCTTATATCCTTCTGCTTCTAGTTCTTTGAGTAATGCTTCCTGGCTTCCTATTTCTGTGTTGGCTAGGATTAAGCGCAATACCTCTATTCTTTCGTGTCTTGGTTTCATGCTAATAATTCAGCTTGTTGCCACAAAGATAGTAAATAATCCGTTCATATGCCTAGTTTTCTATTAAAAAAACGTCACGGACGTCGTTCAATGTAGCTTTTTGAGTCTTTTATGTGAAAAAACATCCCATTTTGTTCGTTCGGGTGCTGTTCCGTCTTTCAAAGGTAGGAATCAAATGTGCTCTTTTTCGTTTGCCTGTTGCCCTGAAGTGATAGGCCCATCATAGACTTCAGAGTTTGGAGCAAAGAAATGGGAATGAACCGTCTCACGACGAAACATTCCCTCACAGAACTTATATAGAGATGAAAAAACTATCTCGAATTTAGAGAGAGGACTACTTGTAAGATTGTCCCCTTTATTTATAATGCAAATGTACGCACTCTTGTCGAAACAACCAAACAAATCCGCAATTTTTTTATGCATAATCGCGATTTTTCTCTATTCTCCGTATTTATCCCTTTTTTATTTCTTCTAGAGTCGCTATTTTTTTGCATTGATATTCTGATTTTCGTCTTTCTCTTCTGAAATCGCAGTGTCGATGTTCACCTTTAAGAAAACCCTATACGAGGAATTAAAGATAAATACTTCAATCCCATGCGATATAATCAATGTTCGTAAAGAAACTCTCTCTGATAATGTGAGAAATGAAATTTTCTAGCAGAAACTATGTGCTGTGTATATAGTTTTCTTGTTAGAATTGAGGAGAAGCTATATAGTTCTTAAGAAATAAGTAGTATTAAATGCCTTTGTCCCTTATAGGTCGTATTTATGTCGCATAAAATATGAATATTGGATGTGTGACCTTGTTGCAGCACTACTATTTCTAAATGTAGAAAAGAGCAACATTATAACGGGCTAATGACCGATTGCGGATAATACGGAGTAAATCGTAGAGTTTCTGCACCGTTCTTTTCTCCATAAACTTTGGAGGTGAAAAAAAGACTGCGTCAAAAAAACGTTTTTTTGACACAGTCTTTTGAGCTATGCGTTTTGTTGAAGAGTTTTTTGCTCTGCAACTCAAGCAAGAAGTTCGTCAATGAAAATCCCTGTTGCAGTTTAGATACCTGCAGAGATGTTGAGAGCTTGCAACACGTAGCGCGCAACGAGCAGCGCAGAAATGATGTAGAGCGTGATAGACACTTGGTTGAAACGGCCAGTGAGCACCTTGACGAGGGTGTAGCTAATGAGCCCCAATGCCATACCTTCTGCGATGTTGTAGGTCAATACCATGGTGAGCACTGTGATGAAGCTAGGAAGTGCTTCGGAGATGTCGAGCAAATCAACGTCTTGGATGGAGCTCAACATCAACACACCCACCAACACGAGTGCACCGGTGGTGGCTGCAGAGGGGATGAGCAAGAACAAAGGAGAGAGGAAGAGTGCGAGGAGGA
>CAJPLH010000126.1 GCA_905371275.1 Prevotellaceae bacterium | reverse complement strand
TATCATTTTAATCTAAGACCGAGATCTTCACATCAAAGCGAACCAGACTCCGATTGGTTTCTTGAATTATTACGTTGGAGATATCTTTCATAACATCCAAGGTCGCACCACTGGGACAACGCGCATCTTTGGTTCTTTCAAAGCTATTGACTTTGAAGGTCAACAGCACGCTTCGGCTGCGCTGACTATTCCAGTAACGGGAGTTAGATACCAAGTAAAAGATGCAGACGTAAACATCGATCCAGGAGTTTTTTCTGTTGAAAATGCGATGATAAGTGATAGTCTTCAAGGCACAGGCTCTATCTCTGGTGCATTAAGCCATCGCCATCTTAAGGATATGCACTTCGATTTTACAGCACAAGGCAAAAAGCTTTTGATGTATGACCAAGCGCAATCCATTGATTTGCCTTTCTATGCCACAGCCTTTGGTACGGGGGATGTGCACGTCTGGGGAGCTCCGCATCAGTTGAACGCCAACATTCGCGTTAGAACGGACAACAACACGACTTTGACGTATATGCTCGACCACCCGAACGATGCAGACCACCAACTCCTCACCTTTCGCCAAAAGACGGAAGAAGAAACCATTCAGAAAAAAGACAGTGTCGAGCAAATCCCCCAAGCATCTCCCATTACCAATGCAAGTAAGACTGATATTCGTCTGAATTTTCAAGTCGACGTTAGCCCCGAGGCAACGCTTCGAATGGTGACCGATGCCAAAAGCGGCGATGTTATCACCGTGCAAGGGAGTGGTCCTATTCAAGCCTCCTTCTATAATAAAGGAGAGTTCCAAATGTTTGGTACCTACAAAATAGCGAGTGGTGCGTACGACTTGAGTATTCAAAACTTTATCAAGAAGCCTTTTACGCTTAGTCCAGGAGGTACAGTTAATTTCTCTGGAAATCCACTCAATGCAGACGTAAATATATTGGCTTCGTATGTTGTCAACTCCGCTTCATTGGCGGACCTCAACATTGGTAATGCCTTTGCCAACAACACAACTCCGGTCAACTGTTTGATAAAGTTCACAGGCAAAGTAAGCAATATGAACTTAGCACTTGATTTTGACCTTCCCAATGTAAGCGAAGACGAAAAGATGATGGTGCGCAATCTCATTGCTTCTGATGAAGAACGCACTACGCAAGTGCTTTATCTCTTAGGAGTGGGGAGATTCTTCACATATAACTATGCAAACATTGCGGGAGCCGCCAACAGTAGCCAATCTGAGATTATGATGAAGTCATTGCTTTCAAGCACACTTTCGTCACAACTCAACAACATCATTGCTAACGCTGTTGGAAACACAAACTGGACTTTTGGTGCCAACGTTAGTACCGGTCAATTAGGCTGGAGCGATATGGAAGTAGACGGACTCTTATCGGGAAAGCTCTTAGACAATCGCTTACACTTCACAGGAAAGGTGGGCTATCACGAACGAGAAGCTGCAACTACGAATTTCGTTGGTGACTTTAACGCTCACTACCTCCTCACTCCTACTGGAACGTTCAACCTCAAAGCCTATAGCGAAACCAACAACCGCTATTTTTCAAAATCAACACTCACAACGCAAGGCTTAGGACTACAAATCAAGCGTGACTTCAATTCGCTATTTGATTTGTTCTCTCGCAAACGCAAAATTAAAACTTCCAATTCGAACGAAAAGAAATAAAGAACAATATGAATCCTGAAATTCAACGCAGACGAACCTTCGCCATCATTTCTCACCCTGACGCAGGTAAGACTACTCTCACAGAAAAGCTCTTGCTTTTTGGTGGACAAATTCAAGTGGCCGGTGCAGTAAAGAACAATAAGATCAAGAAAACAGCCACCTCTGACTGGATGGAGATTGAAAAACAACGTGGTATCTCTGTGACAACCTCTGTTATGGAGTTTGACTACGAAGGTTATAAGGTGAATATCCTCGACACTCCTGGTCACCAAGACTTTGCAGAAGATACATTCCGCACGCTTACAGCTGTAGACTCTGCCATTATTGTTGTGGATGGTGCAAAAGGTGTAGAAGCGCAAACCCGAAAGTTGATGACTGTGTGCCGAATGCGCAAAACTCCCGTTATTGTTTTTGTGAACAAGATGGACCGCGAAGGCCGCGACGCTTTTGACCTTCTTGATGAACTTGAAGAAGAATTGCAGATTGGCGTACGTCCACTTTCTTGGCCTATCAACCAAGGTCAGCGATTCAAAGGTGTATACAACATATTTGAACAACAACTCGATCTCTTCCAAGCCGACAAACAAAAGGTGACAGAAAAGATTGCTGTTGACATCAACGCTCCTGGCGAGCTTGAAGCCAATGTGGGAGAAGCTGACGCAGCAAAATTACGAGAAGACTTAGAATTGATTGACGGTGTATATCCTGAGTTTGATGTAGAGCAATATCTATCTGCTGATATCGCTCCCGTCTTCTTTGGCTCGGCACTCAATAATTTTGGTGTCAAAGAATTGCTCGATTGTTTCGTCAAAATAGCTCCTGCCCCACGTCCTACTCAAGCAGAAGAGCGTGTTGTAGACCCTGAAGAAAAGAAATTTACAGGATTTATCTTCAAGATTACAGCCAACATCGACCCGAACCACCGCTCTTGTATTGCATTTTGTAAGGTATGCTCTGGCAAGTTCGTCAGAAACGCTCCCTATACTCACGTGCGCAATGGTAAAACTGTGAGATTTTCTAGTCCAACACAGTTTATGGCGCAACGTAAAGAAACTATTGACGAGGCTTATCCTGGCGACATCGTTGGTCTTCCCGACAACGGTATCTTCAAAATTGGAGACACTTTAACCGAAGGCGAACTCATTCACTTCAA
The DNA here is from genome assembly GCA_905371275.1 of Prevotellaceae bacterium. Lineage (GTDB taxonomy): Bacteria > Bacteroidota > Bacteroidia > Bacteroidales > Bacteroidaceae > Alloprevotella. Next base: position 2,867 of record CAJPLH010000126.1, on the reverse strand, counting down.
AGGACTGCCATCGTTCTCTCCTGAAATGTTCAAATACATTGAGAACGCTGATCCAATGAAGACAAAGCAACTGCAAAAAGGTATCGACCAACTTATGGACGAAGGCGTTGCGCAGTTATTTGTCAACGAATTCAACGGCAGAAAAATCATCGGTACTGTGGGACAATTGCAGTTTGAAGTCATCCAGTATCGCTTAGAAAACGAATACGGTGCAAAATGTCGTTGGGAACCCGTGCATCTCTTCAAGGCTTGTTGGATTGAAAGCGATGATCCTGCTGAGTTAGAGCAATTCAAAAAACGAAAATATCAATATATGGCTAAGGATCGCGATGGCCGTGATGTCTTTCTTGCCGATTCGGGCTATGTGTTGCAAATGGCGCAACAAGACTTCAAAAACATACGCTTCCACTTTACCAGCGAATTCTAACTTCTCAGCCTAAACAGATTTCGGAGGACGTGTCAATTGCTTTTTGACACGTCCTCCGAACGTTTTCCTTCACGTAAAGTAGGATATTCTTTGCGAAAAGTGGGTTTAAACCCAAATCAGTCATTAGATTCTGAACAGATTTCATTTGATTGTTGAGCAGATTGTTTCTCGTTTGTTCTCGCCGTAGCCCGCTACGCCTTCGAACAAACGAGAAACAAGATGCCAACAAGAAAATGAAAGATGACAGGAAGTTATCTTCTCCATAACAAACTTCACTATAACGGTCTAATGACCGATTTGGGTTAAAACCGCTTAATAAAGCGATCTAATTCGCGTTTGTCGTCACGCTCACGGATAGAAGCACGCTTATCAAACTCTTTCTTTCCTCGACACAGAGCAACATCTAGTTTTGCTAATCCTTTATCATTGATGAACAAGACTAAAGGAACAATTGTATAACCAGGCGACAACGTATCATTGCGAAGATTACTTATTTCCTTCTTGTTGAGGAGCAACTTACGATCTCTACGAGTGGAGTGATTGTTGTAACTGCCATAACTATATTCAGCCACATACATATTCTTCACCCACAATTCCCCATTGTGGATAAAACAAAACGTATCTACCAGCGAAGCCTTGCCTTCACGAATACTCTTAATCTCAGTTCCCGTGAGCACAATTCCCGCTGTGTACTTATCTATTATCTCATAGTCAAAGGTGGCTCGCTTGTTCTTGATGCGCACACGTTGAACTTTGGATTTTCCTCCTTTTTGTTTACTCATATACTATACAATTTCAATGAAGTCAAGAAGATGTTCGTCCATATATTGCGCCACACGCGTCGTATATTCCTCTTCGTGTTCCATAAATTCATCGTCTAAATCATCAAATTCAGGGAATCTCTCGTAAAGCGCCATAAAGGCTTCGTCCGAACAAGGCTTCTTTATTTCTGCACCATGCAATTCGAAAAGTTCTCTTCCTTTATAAATCAGTTTCGACAAATCTTTCAATCCCCACAAACGCATAGCCTTTGCAAAAGGATTGAGAAAGAAGAAATCACCATAACCATTATGGATGAGTTGAATGAAACCACCATCGCACAACTCGTCTCGGAGCAAAATATAAGCCCAAAGCGTTATTTGTTCACCCGACAGTTTCTCCATAGCTTCAGCTGTGAGTTCTTCGCCGACTTCTTTACGAAAAGCATTCACCACAACAAGGAGAAATTCATCCATTCCAGCTTCGGCAGCCGCACGGAGGGCAGCATCTTCTACGCGTATCTTCATGATTGACTAATTGACTTAATATCATATTTTAGCCCTCAAACAAAGAACAATTTGCATCGTCCTTTAGTTCTGCAAGGGCAATTCTACTACAAAGATACTGAAAAGCCACCATACGCGGTGCTTATTACCTAAAAAAATCGTATCTTTGTCAGCAAGCAAACAATTTTCCTACTTTCGAATGAAGAAATTTGTCAAAGACCTACGCATAGATAGCATTGACTTCTTACGAGAAGACTACATTTTGCTCCGATTAAAGGATACAAACCAAAGTCTTCCTCCCATGCTTCCTGGACAATTTGTCCAAGTTGCAGTTGAAAACTCCCCTACAACCTTCCTACGTCGACCAATATCAATCAATGATGTTGATGTCAAGAACAATAGTTTTGAACTCTTGATTCATTTAGTTGGAGACGGCACACGTGCACTAAGCAAACTCACCAAGGGGCAAAACCTCAATTGCATCTACCCCTTGGGCAATGGTTTTGGCGTTCCTCCCATTGCCGAAGGAAAAAAGAAATTTCTTCTTGTTGGTGGTGGCGTGGGCACAGCCCCGATGCTCCTTTATGGTCGACAACTTTTTGAAGAAGGTCACGAACCAGTATTTCTGCTTGGCGGTCGTTCTCAGAGAGACATTCTCGAACTTGAACGATTTGCTGATTTCGGACGAGTGTTCACCACCACAGAAGATGCGTCTTTGGGAGAGAAAGGCTTCGTGACGCACCATTCCATTTGGAAAAACGAACAATTTGACAGTGTTGCTGCCTGTGGTCCCAAACCCATGATGCAAGCTGTTGCCAAGATGGCACGCCAATATAATACGCCTTGTTTTGTATCTCTTGAAAACTTGATGGCGTGTGGTGTGGGGGCTTGTCTTTGCTGCGTTGAAAAGACTGTAAAAGGAAACATCTGCGTTTGCACAGAAGGCCCAGTCTTTAATATAGACCAACTCACTTGGGACTAACAGCACAACCTTAGAGTTTGCGTTTGTGTTTGTCGACAAACGACCAGTAAATTCACGCAACTCTCTCTCCTAACAGCCTTATCCCTCTTTGCTTTTCCTTCATTTCCTTATTGGATTTAGCCTATTTAGATTGCTTCCTAACGTCCTTCCTCTTTATTCTTTCGACCTGTTATGGCTCAACTCAACGTAAACA
>CAJPLH010000125.1 GCA_905371275.1 Prevotellaceae bacterium | reverse complement strand
CCCCAATACCCCCCCCCATTTTAACATACAAAAACAACAAGAAAGCACAAAACGTTGTTCATATTCACCTTATTACAAGGAGAAATCCACCGATTTCTACCTGTTCTCTTTTCCCTAAAAAGTTGTATAACGCACAACTTTTCTTTTTTTTGCCGAAATAGCAAAACGAAAGAGACCGCATCAAAACATCAGTTTTGACGCGGTCCCTTTGCAAAACTTTCATTTTCTTTTGAGCAAAAGTCGTCTGCCTCCGCTCAAAGAGGGGATGAACTACTTATTCTTTCCTTTCTCCACGAGGTCGGTGGGAAGATGGAAGCGGAAATATTCATCATAGGCAGAGCGCACCTTGTTGATTTCCAAGAACGATGTGCCGCCACCCTTGCCGAGCACGCCACTCAAATAGGCAATCTTGTCATCGAGGTCTACAAAACCTTTTTGACGAAGCATACGCACGGCTGCCGTAAACATATATTGCGCACTCTCGGGCTTCTTTTGGAAAATAGGAATCACACCAAAGCTCAAATTGAGCAGACGTTGTGTCTTTTCTTTGTAGCAAATGGCAATGATGGGCGTTGTGCCGCGGAACGAAGCCAACATACGAGCTGTTGCTCCCGACTCACTGTCGGTGAGAATGCCTTTCACACCCAATTTGTAAGTAGCATCCACAGCAGCGTGTGCCAAGAATTCGCGTTGATTGGTGAAGTCGGGACTAGGATCGATGTCGTTTTCGCGCAACTTGTCCTTTTCGGCTTGTTCGGCAATCGCAGCCATTGTCTTCACCGCTTCGAGGGGATATTTACCAGAAGCTGTTTCACCGCTGAGCATCAAAGCATCGGTGCGATAGTAAATAGCGTTGGCAATGTCGGTCACCTCAGCACGTGTGGGACGTGGGTTGTTGATCATAGTGTGCAACATCTGCGTGGCCACAATCACAGGTTTCTTAGCCTGGATGCACTTTCTAATGATTTGGCGCTGAATGCCGGGAATGCACTCGATGGGTACTTCAATACCGAGGTCACCGCGCGCAATCATAATACCGTAAGACGCTTCAATGATTTCATCGATGTTGTCAACTCCTTCCTGGTTTTCAATCTTAGAGATGATCTTGATGTCGCTGTTGTGCGCATCGAGAATGTCTTGCACCACTTTCACGTCGGCAGCAGAACGCACGAATGAGTGAGCAATGAAATCAATGTCTTGCTCAATCGCGAGAAGAATGTTCTCGTGGTCGCGCTGTGTGAGCGCAGGGAGGTCGATGTGCTCACCAGGCACATTCACACTCTTGTGCGAACCGAGGACGCCATCGTTTTCCACTTCCACGCGCACGGCTTCTCCCTCAATGGCAGCTACCTTCATGGAGATGGCACCATCATCAAAGAGCAAACGATCGCCCACTTTCAAATCTTGAGCGATGTCGGCATAAGAGAGACAAACTTCATCGTGTGTGGTGTCTACACCAGGACGACCATACACCGTTGCCACCTCGCCAGCCTTGTAAGCAATGGGAGCTTCAGCACGTGTGGTGCGCACTTCAGGACCTTTGGTATCAATCAAAATACCTATATGTGGTGATACGGCACGTACGTTGCGGATGATTTTCTTGATACCTTCGGCATCGGCGTGTGCAGTGTTCATACGCACTACATTCATCCCTGCAAAGAAGAGTTCACGGAGGAATTTTTCATCGCAACGCAAGTCACTGATGGAGCAAACGATTTTAGTTTTTTTCATTAGGGGAGGAGGATTATATGCTGTTCTACAATTCTTTGCTGCAAATTTACGAAGAATTTGCGGAGTACGCCCTATCTTTCCGCGTCTTTTTTCTCGCACACGGTCTTTCCCTATTATCCAACAGGCTAACAATCAACCATATTAACTCAATCAATACTAGGACAGAGGAAACACAACCTCAGCACTATTTTCAGCTTTCTGATTAAAAAGCTTCAAGTCCTCCTCTAAAACCTGTATGGTTTTGTCAACATAAATCCGCGGACTACCAGAAACCGTACCTCTTATCTGATGTAGCCATGAGATGATATTATTATGAGCATTCTCAACATCGCTCCCAGTTCTTCGTGTGCGACTAATAAGATTATATGCTAAATGATAATGCGTAATATATCCATTTTTCAAAGGAACTGGACTTAAAACGTAGGGATTCCTTTTTCTTCTCCCCCTTTTCCCTTTGTAACCATTAGCCCACTTAATGATAGAATCTTCCACAGAATGATGAGCAACAATTCCATAATAATGTAATTGTTCTTCTAACAAAAAAGCATCAACCAAAGCTCGTCCCAGAAATAACTGCTGCTGCTCTTTATAAGTAAAATCCCCCTTAGATATCACTCCTTTAACAGCAAAACCACTCTCTAACGAAACTTGCATTAACCCTGCTGCAGCCTTAGAGACTCGATTAAACCCCTCCCTGGTATTCGCATCAACTACAAGAATTGAGTCAGAGAAAACAGAGACTTTAAATGTTGAGGCTTTCTTACTGGGCGAAAACCAATCCCCCAAACTTGAAATCATCCCCTCGAAGTCTTTCACTAGTTTTTCGTGAGATATTCTCATAACCCTATCCTTGAAGCCCATTATATCCGCGTACAGGACATACATTTCATTTTTCTCCATATTTCACTAGGAATAAAATAACACATTATACTATCTAGAAGAAGCAAAATTACACAATATCTTTTACAAGCACCAAATTATTCGCTTAAAAAAATGAATCAGTAGAATTGTAGAGTCAACCAGTAAGGCCGTAAAGCGACATTGCTTTATCCATCTTATTACAATTACATTTGAAAGCATAAAAGGAGATACAAATTTCCGTTTTAGACGCATTTATTGACTGTATTCAAGATTACCCTACACGAATATCACTAGATGTAGGTATTTCCTTTCTAACAGAAAAAACGTATCTTTGCCAGTCAATGACATAACAACTAGATGACCCAATGAATCTTTCAAATCTACATAATCACCAAACGGCTTTTGTGCGGCGCACCACCGGCAGTCCATCTTTGCGCTTGCGCCTTGAAGAACTCGGTTTTGTGCCGGGACAAGAGGTGACGCGACTCTTTGCCACTCCCATGGGTTCTCCCATCGTCTTTGCTATGCTCGGACAGCGAGTGGCACTCCGCAGCAGCGAAGCCGAACTCATCGAGGTGTCGCTGGAGCGCCCCGACATTGACTATGCTTCCGAAGAAACGCTCTCCAAACGCTTCTTCTCCACCGACACCGCTGCCACCTATCTCTCACAAACGCCTTCCGACCACCCTGCCGCCTGCGACTCTTCTTCTTGCGGAGGTTGCTCAGCATGCGGCCCTTCCAAACCCCTTGCGCCTAAGGCAGAAGGCACCATCACGGTGGCTTTGATTGGCAATCCCAACTGCGGAAAAACCACTGTCTTCAATGCACTCTCGGGCGGACACGAGCGCACAGGCAACTATGCCGGTGTCACGGTGTCGAGCGTGGTGGGAGAAATCACCCACAACGGCCGCACCATCCGCTTCGTCGACCTCCCCGGCACTTATTCGCTCCGCGCCTATTCGCCCGAAGAAGCCTATGTGATGAGCGAACTCCGCAAAGGGGACATCGACGTGGTGCTCAATGTGCTTGACGTGAACAATCTGGAGCGCAATCTCCTCCTCACCCTCCAAGTGCGCCGCATGGGACTCCCCATGGTGGGTGCACTCAACCTCTACGATGAGTTCACCGAAAGCGGTTCTTCGCTCGACATCGACCGTCTGTCCAAACACATCTCTCTCCCTCTCGTGCCTTGTGTTGCCAACAAGGGGAAGGGGATGGACGAACTTCTGGCGCAACTCATCGAAGCCTACGACTCGCAAGAGAATTTTGCGCAATCACTGGCTGAAGACCCTCACGCACAGAGCGACCCTCACGCTTTGGTGCACCACTATCTCTCTGACTGCTACAACCTCAAAGAGGGTCGTGCCGTGCGTCTCACTCAGCGTGTAGACCAATGGCTCGTGCGCCACGGACTTTCTTATTTTGCCTTCTTTGCCGTGATGTGGCTCGTCTTCTGGGCAACTTTCACCATCGGACAATTCCCCATGGACTGGATGGATGCGGGGGTGAAATGGCTCACGAAATGGAGCGCAACACAACTCCCTGCCAACACTTGGTACACTGACCTCATCTCCTCGGGCATCATTGGCGGTGTGGGTGCAGTGATTGTCTTTTTGCCACAAATTCTCATCCTCTATTTCTTCATTTCCATCTTGGAAGATTCGGGTTATCTGGCTCGCGCTGCCCTACTCTTCGACCCCATTCTCCGACGTGTGGGACTCCACGGGAAATCTTTCTTCCCCATGCTCACCGGTTTTGGTTGCAACGTGCCTGCCGTCATGGCCACACGCACCATTGAAAACCGCAAGAGTCGCCTACTCACCATGATCACGCTGCCCTTCATGTCGTGCTCGGCTCGTCTCACGGTCTACACGGTCTTCACCCTGGCCTTCTTCCCCCACCACGCCACGTGGGTGATGTTTGGTCTTTACACCTTTGGCATCTTTTCCGCCTTTGGTTCTGCGTGGTTGATGAGCCATTTCATTCGCCGCCGCGAAGAGAGCCATTTCGTTATGGAAATTCCTCCTTATCGCCGCCCCGTAGCGAGCAGTGTGCTGCACCACACGTGGGAAAAGGGACGTCAATATCTCCGCAAAATGGGTGGATTGATTCTCGTGGCTTCCGTCATCATCTGGCTGTTGGGCTATTTTCCTCGAGGAAATGCCGATCTCACGCCTTCGCAACAACAAGAACAGTCGTATCTCGGACAAGCGGCGCACGCCATTCAGCCTGTCATTTCTCCACTCGGTTTCGATTGGCGCATGGGAGTAGGGCTCATCACGGGGTCTGCGGCCAAAGAATTGATGGTTTCCACTCTGGGTGTGCTCTATCAGCTCGACGAAGACACGGCTGCCGCTGCTGGTACAGGACAAGACGACACTGCCGACAGTGCCATCTCTCAAGCACTCCAACAGTCGTCCACTCCTGCCGCGGCTTTGAGCTATATGGTCTTCGCCCTACTCTATTTCCCTTGCATCGCCACAATTGCTGCCATCAAGGGTGAGAGTGGACAATGGCGCTATGCCGTCATCTCTATGCTCTACACCACGGGCTTTGCCTACGTCATGGCTTTCATCGCCTATCGCATCGCCTTGTGGTGGTGAAGTCCTCTTCGCTCTCTTTATTCTTATTTATATCCAACAATGCCCACTAGCACAAACTAGTGGGCATTGTCCATCTTCATCTGCTGAAATTTCATAGACTTGCAAAGAAATCGTCTATTTCGGCATGACTTTGATGCAGCGTGCACTTCCCAACCTTAATTTCTGCACGAACGCTGTCGAGTTTCGCTGCCAAACGAGGAGTCAAAGAAAACTCCTCATCATGGGTGGGAACGAGCGCAAAGGACTGGTTGTTACCTCTGCGAATGACTATTCGCTCCGTACAAGCCAAACCGAAATACTTGCGTTGATTGGCTTTAAATTCATTAGATTTGATTTCCATGATAGTTGTAGAGCTTAATAACCCTCAAAGGTCATTACTCCGAACAGGGATACAATATGATATATATAGCAAAGATAGAAAATACATTTCACTTGCCCAACAAATGGATGTAAAAACATAAAAGACAACTACCGCAGTAGTCGTCTTCATTGTGTGGTGCCACCAGGAATCGAACCGGGGACACAAGGATTTTCAGTCCTTTGCTCT
>CAJPLH010000124.1 GCA_905371275.1 Prevotellaceae bacterium | reverse complement strand
GCCTAACAAAAGGGAGGGGGAACAGAGAAACTTACACACTTTTTCGGACAATACCCAAGTTTTTAGGGGTGTTTGCAGAGGGATTTGAAAGCGAAAGTGCCTTTTTGTTCACTTCCAACTCATATTCTTTGAAGAAATCGTCTGCAATACAATAAATTTCCGTAACTTTGCTGATAAGTTTCATAGAGGATTGTTTTATCGTTATCTACTTGGTTTTCAACAATAAACACACGAAAAACAATCCTATTTTTGGGCTTTTGTCGAAACTATTTTAAGGCAAAAAACAAGCCTTACATATCCCGAATTGGGGTTAAGTATTTGGGTCTATGGAACGACCCTATTATGTTCTAATGGCCAATTCGAGTTAAAGCTGAGTCAAGACTTCGAGCAGTATGTAACAAAAAAGTAGGAGAAGCAACTTACCAGTACTGCAAACTGGCGTTGAACTTCTCCTACTTTAATGAATTCGCTACGAAAGTACGTGTTTCCCACCATTTCACCAAATAAGAACAAGAAAAACTTACACACTTTTTCGAACAATACCATTTTATCCCTTTATCAAATACAAAAAGGAGATGCTGCAAAACGAGTTTTGCAGCATCTCCATAGCTATGAAATCGTGAAAAGCAAAGTTGGCACTATTTGCCTTGCATCGCTAATCGGATTTGACGCGCTAAATCAGCGTAGTGTGCACGCGTGGCAGCATCTAGAGGATGAGCGGTAGACAAACGCGACTCAATGCGCGAGAGCAAACTGGTCATGTAGGGACGTCCGTCACCATCGGTGGTGGATTTCCAGCCCTTGATGAGACGAGTCACCGCTTGTTGTTGCACAAATCGGCGCCAAGAACCTACGCGCTGAGGCGTGGTGGCTTCGCGGAAGAACACGCGCAACAAATCATCAGCATAGGCAGTCGGTGCATAAACTTGCGCAGCTGGTGCTCCCGTGGCATTGGTGGCAATGTTATTAAACATATTAGGCGACACCAGATAGCTCACAGCCATTTCTGCCAAGGGACGGATGAGTTCTTGAGGTTTGGCACTCAAACGCGAGATATAGGGTTCGCTGATCATCCACGTGGGGCATTCTAGCACGTTCTTGTCGAGCCACGCTAGAGCGCGTTGTTGGCGTTCGCGAGTCATCGTTTTGAAAACAGCCCCGCTCTGCTCCACACTCTTGTATTCGTGGTGCACACCGCCAATTTGCGCGAGCACATGCCCTACATAGCGACGGTATTGTCCGAACACAGCCTTATAACCTTCTGCGAGATTGTCGCCTAAGTTGCCTTCTTCGTAAATCCATTCGGGAAGACCTTTCACCACGCGACGGAGGTTTTTCAACCCATAGTCGGAAGCCTTCATCACATCATCGCTCAAATCTTCGGTGAGCGCGAGGGGATCGTTGTCGTGACCTTCGCCACCAAACCACAAACGGCGGTTGCCGGTGATGGTCTTCACAGTGAGGTCATTGAGGATTTTGCGCTCTTCCTTCTCAGACTTGGCATTGGGGAAATAAGAATAGCCCCATTGGATAGCCCATTTGTCGTAGTCGTTGATGCGAGGGAAGATGCCTTCCGAACTGATGTTGTCTTCGGGCTGTGCCACATAGTTGAAACGAGCATAGTCCATGATAGAAGAGGTGTGGCCGTGCTTTTCCACCCACGCCTTGTCGCGGAGTTTCTCCACGGGAGTAGCCGCACTGGCTCCCATGTTGTGGCGCAAACCGAGGGTGTGTCCCACTTCGTGAGAAGAAACAAAACGAATGAGTTGTCCCATCAGTTCTTCGTCAAACTCTTGTTTGCGCGCGCGAGGATCGACAGCTCCAGCTTGCACCATATACCAGTCGTGTACCAACTTCATCACGTTGTGATACCAGCCGATGTGACTTTCAATGATTTCACCGGTGCGAGGGTCGTGCACATTGGGACCATAGGCATTAGGAATGGGCGAAGCAAGATAGCGAATCACAGAAAAACGTGCATCTTCAAGGCTCATGTCGGGACGATCTTTAGGCCATTCCTTGGCGATAATCGCATTTTTGAAACCTGCTTGCTCAAAGGCTTTTTGCCAATCTTCCACACCAAGGATGAGATATTTCACCCACTGTTTGGGGGTTGCAGGGTCGATGTAGTAGACGATGGGCTTTTTAGGTTCTACCAACTCCCCACGTTTCATCTTTTCGATGTCTTCTTCCTTGGGTTCAAGACGCCAGCGCGCCACGACAGAACGGCGTTTCACCTGTTGTTGCTTGTCGTTGAACTCCACAAAGTTGTCGGTGAAATAACCCACACGAGGGTCGAAAGTGCGGCTGCGCATCAAGTTTTCGGGCAGCAACACAAACGAGGTGTTCAAACGTAGAGTGACCAATCCCGTGACAGCGGCAGAAGGTATCTTGTTGGGCTTTGCACTGAAGGTTTTCACCGTTTGGATTTCGGTGTTGATGGGGAAAGTCTTCACCGTGTCGATGTAAGACAAATCTCCGCGAAGACCGCCGATGTCAAACCCTGTTTTGCGATAGCTGTCTAAGCTCGTTACCGGATTGTCACCTTTTAAGAAATCGGTGACTTTGATGCGATATTGCTTCAACTTTGCGGTGGAATCAGCAAGCGTTTCTTCGATTTTGAAGGCAGCAACAATGGGATTTTCTGCACTGGCTTCCACAGACTTCCAAATGCGCTGGGTACTGTCGGCTAGCGACTCAAACATTTCGGCACGCAAGAGGAGCTGGTTGTTGTGACGCTCCCACGTGAGCATCTTGCTACTGGCGAGTTCTCCACCATAAACTTGCGCTCCAGCAGGGGTGCTGATGAAGCGTGTGGTGACCAACATCGGACGGCGGAGCAGACTGTCGGGGATGACAAAGAAGACATCGTCTTTTTCGCGTTGCACCCCGAAAAATCCTTTCGCAATGGGTGCTTTTTTCTCCACCTTGGCAGGAGGAGGTGTTTCGTTTTTCTTCTTGCGGGCTTGAGCCGGAGCTGCGCAGAGGGTCAAAGCCAGTGGCAGTACATAGAGTAATTTAGACATAAGCAATGAAGGGCTTAGTATTGTTATGGCGCGGTGTGGGATAACCTTTATTTCACCGCGCGGAGTATGACAAATGGATATGTTTTGAAGTGGCTTATCGCTATGACGAGAAGCGAGGCTTATATACACCGAATCGCATAGCCCGCTAAAGAGCGAGCTGTGCGAGTTCGTGTAAATGTGCTAAAATGTGAGCATCACCTCTAGCGAGGAGTAGCTTAGCAGTGTCCAAAATGAGAAGAAAGCCTTAGTGTACTAGCACTTTTTTTCCTCCCACAACATAGAGTCCGGGCGAAAGAGCCGAGGGTTGATAGTGCTTTTGCACCAAACGTCCATCGAGAGAGTAGACTGTTGCAGCAGATGCAGACTGACGAAGAGTGACAAGCGCTGTTGGAGCAAGAGATAAATTTTCTACATCGAAAAGGATTTCTCCCGTTGTTTCGTCCATCACGAGGGTGCAGAACCAAACATAGTTTTTGCCTTGTTCGGCAGCGCGAATAGCTTGTGCCACTTTGCCCGTTTTGGCTAGAAACACGTGCGCCACTACATCCTTATTGTTGTCAGTAGAAGCTGTGTCGTATTTCACCTGAACAGTGTCGCCAAGAAGCACAATGTCTTGGTCAGCAGTGGCATCTTTGGGAGAAGTTTTCCCATCTGTATCAAAACCCACAAAAGGAGTTTTGACATAGAATTTCGTGCCGTTTTCCAACAATTCTCCCATTAAAGTTTCATTTCCCGTGATTTCGGTGAGGAGATAGGGCTTATCCTTGGTGCCATCGTTCTTGGCAGTTGCGTTTTGTGCGAAAGCCACTGCAGAAGTGAGCGTGACGAAGAGAGAAAGAACGAACAGTTTCAGTGTAGAAAATTGCATAGGCTGAAAAGTTTTATTGGTGAATATGAGGATAATTCTTGAGGAAATGATATTTTCACTTCTTCCCTACTCTACCTTGCCCCCTTGCTACAATATTCTAAGACTTTGTTGCTTCGAAAGGTTTCGTGCGCGCCACCTTTTGTTGCTTAGTGATGAACTATTTTTCGTCCGTTGACAACATAGACGCCTTTGGGCAAAGTGTGAAGTTGTGCGGCTGTGCCTACCTTTCGTCCGTTGAGGTCGTAGATGTCGGTAGAAACGCTTGCCCCAGATGCAGAAATCGTGCGCAATGCGGTGAGCGTCTGACTGGTGAGAGGGATGAAATGAGAGTCTTCGAGCTGCAAAACCTCTTTCAAAATTCCGATTTGCAGAGTATTGAGGGCTAAATAAACCTCGGTGGGACGAGCAAGGGTGAGTTGCTGACCTTGATTTTCTCCTATCTCAAAACCCACTTTGTCATCGGTGACAACAAATTTGTAGAACGTGCGGTTTTTAAGAGTCGGTTTAGTGGCACCAGCCTGCAAGATTGTGGAAGTTATCTTAATGTTGCTCGAGTGGCTGGTGAGTGTGACGTTATATGTACCGGGGGCTCCTTTCAATAGGAATTCGGTATAGCCATTGGGAGTGCCGGCAACTGTGGTTTGTGCTGGAAACTCAGCAGGAATGAACTTGCGCTCTTTGTTGGCAATGCGAGGAGCAAAGAGTTTTATGCTGGGATTTCTCACTGCAAAATTAGCCTTAGCTGCGAAAGCTCCAATGCCTTGTTTACCGATGACAGCGTGGCAAGCACCATCGAGTTCTTCGGCTACGAAGACATAGTCATTGTTTTCGTGAGCAAAATAGCCGTGCATCACCCAGTTGCTGGTGGCATTAGCCCATTGAAGTGCTTGGATGTAGTTGGTGCCACGAACGATGATTTGATGTTCGGCAGTGCCAACAAGGAAGTAGTCGCCTTCTTTATACTCAGTAGTCATCGTTTGTCGGCTATTTCCAAAACCGAGGAAGTCTGCTTTGAGGACAACTTCCTGCTGACTTTTGGCAAGTGCGTCGCGCTGTTCGAAAGCTTCTTGCGCAGTAAATGGTGAATTTAGTGTGCCGTTGCCAGCAAAGGTGGTGAGAGCCGAGAGGGATACACCGACAAAAGTAAGGATTTTTCGGAGAAAATGTTGCATCTAATCGCTTTTTTGATAAATAAAATTGAAGTTTGTCTGCAAATTGTCTAGTCTGAGTTTGCAAAATGCAGCGTTTTTCGTTCTCTACTCTGACAAAAAGAGGAGAAGAAAGAGGAGTTTTGTAGACAAATGCTTTACTTTTAAAGTCATCATTGATAAGTTGTCTGCAAAACTCTAATGAAGCAATCCCAAAGTGAAGGAAACAGAAGTTCCGTGTAGTGCAGTGCCGAACGCTGTGGCATATTCTGCAGAAGCACGCGCAAAGAAGCGCAAGGGAATTTGGGCAATCAACATCGGAATATCGTAGCGTAGGTGGAATGCAGCACGTCCCATGTGTCGAGCATCCAGCATTTGCTGTTGCTCCCACAGCGATGAGAGGGGCGAAGTGGTTGAGGAGAGATGAAGTTGATGGCGTAATGCGAACGACGCGCCAACTTCTGCACTTGTCCACCAACCTTTTGTCAGGAGTTTTCCCCCTTCTAATGTAACCAGAAGACGTTGCGTCTCGCGAGAGGAGGTGGAAAGGAGATAGCGTTGTTCGACATTTTCATACCCCAACGACCATCCGTAGAAACCATCGAGTTGTTGATGGTTTAAGGAAGTGTTCCCCCATGGAGAAGTGGGGTGAAGGGCACGAAAATGAGTAAATGCGGCAAAACGACTGTTTTGAAATCGCTT
>CAJPLH010000123.1 GCA_905371275.1 Prevotellaceae bacterium | reverse complement strand
GGGTTCGAGGCCGGCAGCGATGTCGAAGCTGAGGAGCTTCTTCATCTTAGGCAGACGTTCGCAAGCCGTCACCGTGCCCACGCGGATGTCCAATTTTTCGAAATCCTCAAAGGGAATGGTGGGTTTGATGTCGTTAGCGCGGTAATTATCTTGCTCGTTTTGCTTTTTGATGGCCGCCAGTTTGTCGAGTTGTGCTTGGATGGTTTCGTCTTCGATTTTTTCAAAGAGAAGTTCCGGTTTGGGGAGCACAGTGCCCGCAGGGAGCAAGTCGGTTTGTCCGAGTTGTTCCCACGTGAGTTCGGGATTAGCAAGCATCTTGCGGAGTTTCGCAGAACTATTGGGGAGGAATGGTTCGAAAGCAATGGCGAGATTTGCCACAAGTTGCAACGACACGTAGAGAATTGTCTTCACGCGTTCGGGGTCAGTTTTGATGACCTTCCAAGGTTCTGCGTCAGCGAGATACTTGTTGCCAATGCGCGCCAAATTCATAGCCTCCTTTTGTGCATCGCGGAAGCGGAAAGTGTCGAGCAAACGCTCCACTTCGGCCTTCACACCGCGGAATTCTTCGATGGTGGCACGGTCGCTCTCTGTGAGTTCTCCACAAGCAGGCACTTCGCCTTCGTAGTACTTCTGCGTGAGTTGGAGCGCACGATTCACAAAGTTGCCATAAACGGCCACGAGTTCGTTGTTGTTGCGCGCTTGGAAATCCGCCCACGTGAAATTGTTGTCCTTAGTTTCAGGAGCATTTGCTGTGAGCACATAGCGCAAAACGTCTTGTTTGCCAGGGAAATCTTGGAGATATTCGTGCAACCACACCGCCCAGTTGCGAGAGGTGGAGATTTTGTCGTCTTCCAAGTTGAGGAATTCGTTAGAAGGCACGTTGTCGGGAAGGATGTAGGAGCCTTCCGCCTTGAGCATAGCTGGAAAGACGATGCAGTGGAACACAATGTTGTCCTTGCCGATGAAGTGGAGGAGACGAGTGTCTTCCGATTTCCACCATTTTTCCCAAGTGTCGGGGAGGAGTTCTTTGGTGTTGGAAATGTAGCCGATGGGAGCATCAAACCACACATAGAGCACCTTCCCCTCTGCACCTTCTATAGGAACGGGAATACCCCAATCGAGGTCGCGACTCACGGCACGAGGTTGCAAACCCATGTCGAGCCAACTTTTGCATTGTCCGCTCACGTTGGGACGCCATTCGGGGTGACTAGCAATCCAAGGGCCGAGCCACTCTTGGTGCTTGTCGAGAGGGAGATACCAGTGCTTTGTCTTGCGCAAAACCGGTTTAGAACCAGAAACCTTAGACTCGGGGTTGATGAGTTCGGTGGGAGAGAGGTCTTTACCACACTTTTCGCATTGGTCGCCATAGGCATTTGGGTTGTGGCAGTGCGGACACTCACCGGTAATGTAGCGGTCGGCGAGGAAGGTTTTAGCTTCTTCGTCGTAGTATTGTTCCGATTCGCGTTCCAGAAACTCCCCTTTGTCGTAGAGGGTACGGAAAAAGTCGGAAGCCACTTTCTTATGGGTGTCGCTCGTGGTGCGCGAATAGATGTCGAAGGAGATACCAAAATCTTCAAACGACTGTTTGATGAGTTGGTGATAACGGTCTACCACTTCTTGCACCGTGCAACCTTCTTTGCGTGCGCGAATGGTCACAGGTACACCGTGCTCGTCAGAACCACAGACGAAGAGCACTTCTTGTTTGCGCAAACGGAGATAGCGCACGTAGATATCGGAGGGTACGTAAACACCGGCCAAGTGTCCGATGTGCACGCCACCGTTGGCATAGGGTAGTGCAGCGGTGACGAGCGTTCTATTGAATGTCTTGTTATTCATTGTATGGATATTTGCTACAAAGTTACGCATTTTTGTGGCAATGGATATAGGAATGTGCTGAGAAATTTAGAGAGTATGGTCGTCTTACGCAAAAATAAAGATGCGTCAAAACGATTGTTCTGACGCATCTTTGTGAAATGGGGGTAAGTTTAGGATTTAGTCCTTAAACTTAGCGACAATAAATTCGCGGTTGAGACGAGCGATGTTCGCGATGCTTTCGTTTTTGGGACAAACAGCTTCGCAGGCGCGAGTGTTGGTGCAGTTACCAAAACCGAGTTCGTCCATCTTCGCCACCATCATCTTGGCACGCTTCGCACCTTCTACGCGACCTTGGGGAAGGAGCGCGAGTTGAGAAACCTTAGAAGCCACGAAGAGCATTGCAGAACCGTTTTTGCAGGCTGCCACGCAAGCACCACAACCGATGCAAGAAGCGCAGTCCATAGATTCGTCAGCATCGGGCTTAGGAATGAGGATAGCGTTAGCATCTTGCGCTTGACCAGTGCGGATAGTGGTGTAACCACCAGCAGCTTGGATTTGGTCGAAAGCAGTGCGGTCTACCATGCAGTCCTTGATCACGGGGAAAGCAGCAGAGCGCCAAGGTTCAACGGTGATGACATCTCCGTCATTGAAGCGGCGCATATAAAGTTGGCAGGTAGTGGCTCCAGTGCCGGTCTTTCCGTGAGGAGTACCGTTGACGTAGAGAGAGCACATACCGCAGATACCTTCGCGGCAATCGTGGTCAAAAACGAAGGGCTCTTTACCATCGTTGATGAGTTCCTCGTTGAGGATGTCGAGCATTTCGAGGAAAGAAGTGTCGTCGGGGATGTTCTTCATCTCGCGCTGTTCAAAATGTCCAGCGTCCTTCGGACCATTCTGTTTCCAGTATTTTACGGTGAATGATATATTCTTAGCCATGACTATGTCTTGTTTGGAAGTTTGTGAAATCTTGGTGCGAGCTTACGCCTTGTAGTTACGTGTTTGCACCTTGATGATTTCGTATTCGAGAGGCTCTTTAGAGAGCACGGGAGCAACGTCGTCGCTGCCTTGGTATTCCCAGCAGCCCACGTAGAAGAAGTTTTCGTCGTCGCGTTTTGCTTCGCCTTCTTCTGTTTGGTGCTCTTCGCGGAAGTGACCACCGCAAGACTCTTCACGATGAAGAGCGTCGTTAGCCATAAGTTCACCCATGAGGATGAAGTCTTCGAGACGAAGTGCCTTCTCGAGTTCCACATTCACACCGTCTTTTGTGCCAGGGATGCGAAGTTCTTGGTAGAAAGTCTTGCGGAGTTCTTTGAGCAAGCCAAGACCCTTGATGAGACCTTCTTTCGTGCGTCCCATACCCACATATTCCCACATGATGTGACCGAGTTCTTTGTGGATGCTGTCTACACTGCGCTTGCCGCCGATCGCGAAAAGACGATCGATGCGTTCGCGCACGTGCTTTTCTGCTGCCTCAAATTCGGGGAGGTCAGTAGAGAAGCGAGGAACGGTGATTTGGTCAGCGAGGTAATTCTGAATCGTGTAAGGAAGCACGAAGTAACCATCGGCCAAACCTTGCATGAGTGCAGAAGCACCGAGGCGGTTTGCACCGTGGTCAGAGAAGTTACATTCACCGATGGCAAAGAGACCATTGATGGTGGTCATCAATTCGTAGTCCACCCAGATACCACCCATAGTGTAGTGGATAGCAGGGAAGATTTGCATTGGCGTTTCATAAGGAGACTCGTCGGTGATTTCTTCGTACATGTCGAAGAGGTTACCATAGCGAGCTTCGATTTCCTTGCGACCGAAGTCTTTGATGGCTTGTGAGAAATCGAGATATACGGCAAGACCAGTGTTGTTCACACCGAAGCCCTTGTCGCAACGTTCCTTAGCGGCACGAGAAGCTACGTCACGAGGCACGAGGTTACCGAATGCAGGGTAACGGCGTTCGAGATAGTAGTCGCGATCTTCTTCGGGAATGTCCTTACCTTGGAGACGACCTTCTTGACAAGCCTTAGCATCTTCGAGTTTCTTGGGCACCCAGATGCGACCATCGTTACGGAGTGACTCAGACATCAGCGTGAGCTTAGACTGCTTGTCGCCGTGCACGGGGATACAAGTGGGGTGAATCTGCACGTAGGCAGGGTTTGCAAAGACAGCACCCTTGCGGTAGCAAGCGATGGCAGCTGATGCGTTACAGCCCATTGCGTTGGTAGAGAGGAAGTAGGTGTTACCATATCCACCTGTGCCAATCACCACAGCGTGTGCAGAATAGCGTTCGATTGCACCGGTCACGAGGTTGCGAGCGATGATACCGCGAGCGCGACCATCGATGATGACGAGGTCGAGCATCTCATAGCGAGTGTAGAGTTGCACAGTGCCAGCGTGCACTTGGCACATGAGCGAAGAGTAAGCACCGAGGAGGAGCTGCTGACCCGTCTGACCCTTAGCGTAGAAAGTACGGCTCACTTGCGCACCACCAAAAGAACGGTTGGCCAACATACCGCCGTATTCGCGAGCGAAAGGCACACCTTGCGCCACGCATTGGTCGATGATAGCGTTGCTCACTTCAGCCAAACGATACACGTTAGCTTCACGAGCACGATAGTCACCACCCTTCACGGTGTCGTAGAAAAGACGATAGACAGAGTCACCGTCATTTTGGTAGTTCTTCGCAGCGTTGATACCACCTTGTGCAGCGATAGAGTGAGCGCGGCGAGGAGAGTCTTGGATGCAGAAGTTCTTCACTTTGAAGCCCATTTCACCGAGCGATGCAGCCGCACTTGCACCAGCAAGTCCAGTACCTACCACGATGACATCGAGCTTACGTTTATTCTTGGGGTTCACCAATTTTTGGTGAGCTTTATAATTGGTCCACTTCTCGGCCACGGGGCCTTCGGGGATGCGAGAATTCAAAATAGCCATTTGAGAAATGCTTGAATTTTGAGATAAATGGAGAAAAATGCTTACGGCAGATTAGCAACCGAAGTGCGTGGTGCCATTGAGAACTGCCGCAACGGCAAACTTCACAACGACTGCTGCAAACATAAGCATAATGATAGTAGAGTAAATGTAGCTGATGCACTTGATGCGAGGCAACCAAGTTTTTCCGCTAGCACCCAAAGTGTGCATTGCACTCCACATACCGTGAGTGAGGTGGAACCAGATGGCGAAAAGCCATACAAGATAAAGCACCGAATAAATAGGATTTGAGAAGGTGTATTCAATCCAGTGGTAGCCGTCGGCGGCCAACATTTCGTTGCCAACGTGTGCCAACTCCACGAACATCATTTTAGCCCAGAAGTTGTAGAGGTGAAGCGCGATGCCAAGCAGCACGATAACACCGATAGCAAGCATATTTTGAGAAGCCCATTCCACTTTTTCGGGACGGTCTACAACTGCATAACGGCTATTGCCACGAGCACGACGGTTTTGTGCTGTCAAAATAAATGCATAGACGAAGTGGATGAGCATAAGTGTACCCAATCCAGCGGTTGCAGCTACGGCATACCAGTTGGCGCCGAGCATTTCGCAAACCCAGTTGTAGCCCTCAGCAGAGAAGAGCGCCACCACATTCATGCATCCGTGGAAGGTGAGGAAGAGAATCAAGGCGAGTCCAGTGACCGACATGATAACCTTTCTTCCGATAGATGAAGTAGTTAACCACATAATAGTTTTGAAGAAATTAAATTGTTGATGAATTGTTATTGTTGCAGGCGGAACACGGCGCAAACCACACTAATCATGAGCCAATTCTTTCTATCGAAATGGCCACAGAAAGCGTGCTTCGTTCCGTTTATCATTTTGATTTTATGTGAGTTACAGCCATTTCTGGCCGCTTTTTAGTCATCCCCATAAATGAGGACAAGACATATCTACTGCAAAATTAGCAGAAATCTGCCAATACACAAAAGGAAATCACAAATTTATGCGCTTCT
>CAJPLH010000122.1 GCA_905371275.1 Prevotellaceae bacterium | reverse complement strand
TTAGAACCTATGGAAAACAGATGGATTTTTTTGCACTTCGATTTTGAAAGTGCAGGCGAGCTGCGTAGCTTTTATTCGCATTAGTCCAACCTCCACTATGATCTTCTATTGAACTTTTAGTTTCATTGAAACTATTCATTCGAGAGAGAATGAAAAGAGAATAGCTCTTAGAGTCGCATTCATCTATAGACTAACAATTTATTATTGCTGTCTGGTAAAAGTTTTTTTGATGATATAAATAAGGCTGAAACCCTCTTGCAGGATTTCAGCCTCTTTTGTTACTTTGCTTGTTGGATAAAAACACTAGTAACATGAGCAAAAGTACATATTTTACCGGACAGCCGGTCTATAGTCAGGTCATTAAATTGCTGGATAAAGCCAAAATTCAACAAATTAGTCTTGAAACACTAGGGAGCGAGCGTTATGTTAAGTGTTTGACAGGTTGGAAACACCTCATCATTATGCTCTTTGGTGTTCTCAAACACTTTGATTTTCTGCGTGAATTGGAGATTGCCATGAAAGCCGAGACCATGAAGCTCTCCCACTTGGGGCTTGACTACGTTGTCCGTCGCAGCACACTTGCAGAAGCCAACCAGCGGCGACCACAAGAGTTCTTTGCCAAAGTTTATGCCTCCCTGTTGGAACGCTACACTCCTTTTTTAGCGGACAGCCGTTCTGTAATCTGTCAAAAAGCCTGGGAGAAGCAGCTGTATATGATGGATTCTACCACAATCACGCTCTTTGACAACATTCTTAAGGGAGTAGGTAGACATCCTAAAAGCGGAAAGAAGAAAGGCGGCATGAAGGTACACACCATTATGAAGTATCAAGTAGGTGTACAGATGGTGGTAGAACTGACCTCTGCTGCTAAACACGATCATTATCTGCGCAAAAAGGTGCACCTGCCACAAGATGCCACCTTGGCAATGGATAGAGCCTACATAGACTATGCACAGTTTCAAAGGCTTACCGAAGAAGGTGTCTGCTATGTGACTAAGATGAAGAAGAATCTCAGCTACAAGGAGCTCTCTTCTATAGCCTATGTTTCTCGTGATGGTCTAGTCACTCATATCGACAAACACATTCTTTTTGAGAAAGAGAAGGTAAGGCACGAAGCCCGATGTGTAGAGCTGTGGAGCAATAACTCTCGTAAGTCGGTGACGTTGCTGACTAACAATTTTGAACTATCGATTGAGGAACTTGCTGAAATCTACAAGCGCAGGTGGGCTATAGAAACGCTCTACAAACAACTGAAACAGAATTTTCCTTTGCACTTTTTCTATGGTGAGAGCGTGAATGCCATCCAGATACAAACCTGGGTAGTACTCATTGCCAATCTCTTGTGCACAGTGCTCTCTAGAATGATAAAAAGACACGTTTCTTTTTCTCAAATCGTAACCATGCTTAGATTAACGCTCATGTATTACACTAATTTCATCGCTTTCATGGAAGATCCTCAAAAGGATGAGTGTGTAATTTGGGCTGAAAGAGCTAAATCACCACCCTCGGAACCATCATTATTTGATTAGGGGGCTTGCTTTTTGAAAAAGAAAGCCCGAAGTCCTGTTCTAAAGGACTTCGGGAAACTTTCTTGTGCCGTTTGGAAGTTTACCGGCAGCAATAATTTCCTGCTGATGTCGAAGCCAACTCGTCCTCTCCTTCTGCTGCCGTCGAACCCATTCCGGTGATGACCACCACGCCAGCTCTTTTGGGGGCACTTGCTGCCACAGAAGCTGTGAAATATCTGCTGCAATTGCCCACGCAGTTGTCCGACAGTCTTTTGTTGGTAGATGGTTTGCAACTGACGTTTCAACGCATTGGTCGCTAGTCTTCATCGTCGACGAGATTAAGGTACTCGCTTTTGCTGTCCCAAAGGTGAGTGCCTTTTGCGTTTGTCTCTCCTCGAAAACTGAGGGGGAAAACAGTACTTCCAGCAACATTGCGATAAGTTGTACTGCCCATAGTGATAAGTTGGAAAGAAAAGTTGTAAGCGTCATAGTTACTCTATTTTGAGGTGGCTTGCGCCGTGAAAGAAAATGAGAAATATGTGTGCGCAATTTCGATGCGCCCCTATAAGTATATGGGTGGATGTAGCCCCAAAGAGAGTAAAAATCGCCAAAAAGTGAAGAAATTTTCATGGGTATGGCTTGTTTTGATAACTCTGTTTTGCAGAAACTGTGTTTTAGAACGCTGCGAAAGTACTGCCCTAAACGCGAACACCAAGAAGGCAAGAGGGTGGAAAGTTAGGAAGTGGCTCTCTCACGCACGCGTAGCGCGCGCATTCCAACAGTGATGTTGTTTTTTTGCTGTCACAAGTGTCACACGAGGACGAAAATTGTAGAAAAAAGGCTGAAAAATTTACAGGAGAAAGTGATGAGAAGCTTGTTTTTCCTTGTTGTGTATTGCCTGTTTCGAGGAACTGAATCGACGAAATATTAAATTATGTTTTGAGAGTACCCGCAAAATGTTGTAATAGAGTGTTTTACGAGAAAATGTGTGACACTTGTGACAGCAAAACCAATAAAACTCCCTGTAACGCGCGTGTACGCGTGCGCGCGAGAAGGGTGATTATAGGTATTTTCACAGTTCTAAAATCTCCATCTCTTGTTCTCGATTTTCGATGGTCTGTTGCTCCTTTTGAAGGGGTGATTAAAAACAAGCCGTCGTTTTAATGAAAACAATCCGTCGTTTTTGTGAAAACAAGCTGTCGTTTTTGTGAAAACAAGCCGTCGTTTTTGTGAAAACGAGCCGTCGATTTGTGAAAACGAGCCGTCGTTTTTATGAAAACGAGCCGTCGTTTAGGGATGTCCGTTGTGTTGTTTTGTCGAAAAAGTTCCTCAGATTTTTTGGGGAGGCAATAAAAAGACTGAACCGTCTAGCGATTCAGTCTTTTGTTTATTGTCGTTGAAGTAGGGAGCGACAAGCCTTGTGCTTTGAAGAAAATACAGGGCAAAATGTCGTTTTGTCTATTTTATGCTCCGTCTGGAAATGGGTGTGTTTAATCGTCTTCTTCTAAATCGAAATCATCGTCCAAGAAGAGGGGAACATCTGCAAAGTCATCGAGGGCACGACGATCTTTCTTCGTGGGACGTCCTGTGCCGCGCGCACGGTCAATGAATCCGCTGATGCGACTCATTTCCAGCAATTCGTATTGTTCGGGAGCCGTGATGTTTTCCAAAATCTCGGGAATGAGTTTTGCCCCCACACGTTTTTCAATGGCTTGAAGCACGCGGAAGGTGTAGGTGATGGGTGCTTTTTTCACCCCGACTTCGTCTCCCACTTTGACAGAACGCGAAGGTTTCACCGCAGCTCCGTTAATAGTGATGCGGTTGTTTTTGCAGGCGTCGGCAGCCAGCGTGCGCGTCTTGTAGATGCGTGCTGCCCAAAGCCATTTGTCAATGCGAGCTTCTGTTGGCATAAATGAAACAATGAAATGTGAGGTGAAAAGAGGGTAGGGGGAGTTTGAGAAAATTCTGGGAGAATGGTTGTGCCGGAGATTAGTGTGGACAGCGGTGGCTGAGGTGTGAGGCGGTGCGGGAGTTTATCGGTTGAATTGATTCATCGTGCGAGCAAGTCCTTGCAACGCAAAACTTTTCACCGCTTCTGCAGCACGTGCCAAAGCTTCGGGTTTCTTTTCCAAATCTTCGCCTTCGAAATGTCCGAGTACAAAATCCACTTGTCCACCGCGAGGGAAGTCGTTGCCGATGCCGAAGCGCAGACGATTATAGCCTTGTGTGCCTAAGACTTGTGTGATGTGGCGCAGTCCATTGTGTCCAGCTTCGCTGCCACTGGCCTTCATACGGAGTTGTCCAAAGGGAAGTGCCAAATCATCGACCACAACGAGCATTTGTGCTATGTCCACATTTTTCTCCTTCATCCAGTAGCGCACGGCGTCGCCCGAAAGATTCATATAGGTGGAGGGTTTGAGGAGCACGAGTACTTGGTTTTTTACACGAATGGTGCATACTGCGCCATATCGGCGGTCTTCCCAGGTGGCTCCTGCGTCGGCTGCGAGTTTGTCCACTACGTCAAAACCAATGTTGTGGCGCGTACCGGCATATTCTGCGCCGATGTTGCCGAGTCCAACGATGAGATGCGTCATAATGCGTTGAATAATTCCTATAGCTCTGATATTTTTGAGTGCCTGCTAAACGATTGTGCCAGCTTTGTGTGTGGCTGATGTGTTGCATAGCACGATATTTGATGCTGGTGCTTTGCGAAGTGATGCGCTTAGCATTGGTACAGAGTGTAGGTGGGGATATTTCTTATAAAAAAGTGCCAGTACCCCAAAGGGAACTGGCACATAGGGGATTGCGCAAGGATGCGCTATTACTTCTTGGCAGCAGCAGCAGCGGCAGCAGCAGCACCCATAGCAGCACGGGTCATCTTCACTGTCACAACAACTACTTCCTTAGGAGTTACGAGTTCGAGACCTTCGTAAGAGAGTTCACCGCACTTGATAGACTTACCAAGACCGAGGCTAGTCACGTCGATGGTGAGCTTTTCGGGGATAGCGTCTACAGTGGCGCGAACCTTGAGTTTGCGAACCATAGTAACGAGCTTACCACCAGCGCGCACACCTTCTGCAAGACCAGTAGGAGCGATGGGCACACCCATGACGATGGGCTTAGTGGGCGTTACTTCGTAGAAGTCAACGTGGAGCACGTTGTCTTTTACAGCGTGGAATTGGAGTTCCTTGACAACAGCTTGGCACTTTTGACCATCGATGTCGATGTTCACCAAGTAGATGTCTGGAGTGTAAACCACCTTGTTGATTTGCTTTTCGTCAACGAGGAAGTGGAGAGCTTCGGGAGCGCCGTTAGCGTCCTTCTTTTCACCGTAGATTACGCAGGGAACGAGGCCTTGCTTACGAACTTCCTTGGTAGCCTTCTTACCGAGGTCGGTACGCTTAGTACCAGTAATAGAGATTGACTTCATGAGTTTGGGTTGTGTTACTCTGAATTAAACAATATGATTTGAATAATTCGCCATCACACAGTGGTCTTTTTAGACCTATGGAGGACAAATTCGGCTGCAAAGTTACGCATTCTTCACTGAATGAGCAAGTTTTGTGAGGAAAAAGCCGCGGTGACTGCGGATTTCACGCTGGTTTTTCCAAAATTTGTGTGTGTGGGTACAAAGTAAAGGGAGATTGTCGCTAGAATATATCGGTGTTGAATGGCGCAAAATACTAGAGCATAGATGCTGGGAATGTGCATCTATGCTTGAAGATCAGTGCTTATTGGTAACTTTTATACTTAAAACTCGATGTCGAAGCTCGTGCTGATGCCTTCTGTTGATTCAGAAGTGGAGGGAGCCGTGCCGTCTTGTGCAGGTGCGGCATCGTTGTGTCGACTTGTCAAACTGGTGTGGTCGCCCACGAAGTGCACCGCATCGCTAAATGCTTCAAAGAATTTCAGCATATCTTCGCGATAGAGAAAAATCTTGTGTTTCTCAAACACGGGACGTTCCGTTTCTGTGCCGTCTTTCACGCGTTTGCTCTCGGTCATCGACAGATAGTATTCTCCGCGACGATCGCTCTTCACATCAATATAATAGACACGTTTACCGGCTTTGACAACACGCGAGAAAAGGATGTCGCTATCGCCTTGCCCTTTCCATTGTTCAGAAGGAGTGCTCATTTTCAGTGTAAAAGTTAGGAAGAAGTCAGCGCTTCGTGCGAAGACCTCTTGTGTTTCTACAGCAAAATTGCATTTTTTTTTGTGATATACCAAGTAAATAGTCGGTTTTTTCAACTTCGCACTGCGTTTTTCGTTGCTT
>CAJPLH010000121.1 GCA_905371275.1 Prevotellaceae bacterium | reverse complement strand
AACATCTTCAATCTCATCGACACCGAAGACATTGAGAAAGTTGAAGTGATGCACAATGGTACGGCACTCTATGGTTCAGAAGGTGCCAACGGTGTCATTTTGATTACCACCAAGCGCGGACATTCTATGGCTACGCGCATCAACTTCCGCGCTTATGGCGGTTTCGAACAAGCACCACGTGCTTACTCAGTGATGAATGCCCAACAATATAAAAACTACTTATCAGAGTTTTTGGGCACAACATCAGAAGCCAAGTTCCGTTCCAGCGATATGTTGATTCCTTTCCTCAATGAAGACAAGGGATATGTGTATTACAAACTTTATCACAACGACACTGACTGGCAAAAGGAACTCTATAAAACAGCCTTCACACAAAACTACCGTATCAACGTGCAAGGTGGTGACGAAGTCGCTATGTATAGCCTTTCATTAGGTTACACACAAAGTGATGCTACTGCGAAGAATAACAGCTTTAACCGCTTCAACATCCGCTTCAACACCGACATCAACCTCTTTGACGGTTTCACCACAGCCATCGATATGGCCTATGTGCGCAATGCCAACAATTTGCGCGACAACGGATGGGCTGAAAACTACGATCGCAAGAACATCGCTTCGCCTAACGTGTTGGGTACTATTCAAGCCCCCTTCATCGATCCTTATGCCTACTATCTTCGCTATTTAGGTAATAATAAACTCGGATTGGTGCACAACAACAGAGTCTATACAGGTGAAAAGTATAGCGATCTCAACAATCCTTTCACCTTTGCAGAACGATTCGGTTTTGCAGGGCTTGCACATCCCTATTGGGTGCTCCAAAACGGAGAAGGCGACAACAAAAACTTCCAAGAGCAAACTCAATTCTTGCTCAACGTAGCTCCTCGCTATCAAATCAACAAGAATTTGGTGGTGAGCAACCGCTTTGCTTATTTGCTCAATCGTAGCAACGAGAAGTATTTCATGCCTCGCAATGGTACCCCCGAGAAGCCCGTCAACGGACTAGGAATGGTGCAAAACGTTATCGGTTCTCAGTTTGGCAAAGAAACCACCCTCACCAACGATCTCCGCTTAGAATGGTCTAAGAATTACGGCAAGCACCAATGGGATGCTTTCGGTGGCGTTCGCCTTGCTTCTTACACCTATTCAGATAGCAATTCAGAGGGTTACAACAATGGTAGCGACAAGACACCTAACTTGAGCTATCGTTTGCAATATCTCAACAATGATGGTGTGAACGACCGTTGGGTAAACATTGCCTACTATGCCAATGCTGACTACAACTACCTCAACCGCTATTTTGTGAAACTCACTGCTTCAGCCGAAAGCTCTTCTCGTTTTGGTAAACAAGCAGAGAGCGGCATCAAAATTGCAGGTGTGAAATGGGGACTCTTCCCCTCTTTGCAAGCAGGTTGGGTGATCAGCAACGAAGACTGGTTCAAAGTCAACTTCATTGACTATGCCCGCTTCACCGCAGGTTATGAAGCCAGTGGTAACGATGCTGTCGATTACTATGCAGCGCGCACTTACTTCGAAAACATCAAGTTCTTGGATCGTGCCACTTCTTTGCAATTGGCCAACATTGAGAACCCCAAAATCCAATGGGAAACCACCCATCGTTTGAATGCTGGTTTGCAACTCAATATGTTCCATAATCGTCTTGCGGTAGGTGCAGAAGTGTTCCGCTCTCTAACCACAAACCTCCTCACGCGTCGCAATGTGAGTGACATCACAGGTGTGGAACGCCAATGGAGCAACGATGGTGAACTCACCAACGTGGGTGCAAGTCTCAATGTCAATGCAGTTCTCATCAACCATAAAGACTTCAAGTGGAATCTTGGTTTCAGTGTAGCTCACTATAAGAACCAAATTACCAAACTTCCAGAAACGGAAAACAACATCATTCGCTCTTATAAACTCGATGACAAAGCTCATAAAGTGGGAGAGCAAGTTGTGAAAGGTTACACCAGTTCTATCTATGGCAAGGACAACATCCTCACTATGGTCGGAGAAGCCGCAGGTGTTTTCTATGGCTACAAAACAGCAGGCGTGTTTGCTACAACCAAAGAAGCGCAAGCCGCAGGGTTGAAGTATCCCACCGGACTCACCTCTCATCCTTCTCGCGATTTTCGCGCAGGCGATGTGCATTTCGTAGACCAAAACGGAGATGGTTGGATCAACGAAGCCGACCGTGTGAAGATTGGTGATCCTAATCCCGATCTCTATGGTAACATCTTCACCACTTTGAACTACAAGCGCTTTACCCTCGATGTCAATTTCAAATACTCTTTGGGTAATGACGTCTACAACTATCAGCGCATGCAACTCGAAAGCGGCAACAACATCTGGAACCAAACCACAGCTGTTGTCAATCGTTGGAGAGGAGAAGGTCATGTCACCAATCAACCTCGCGTGATGAGCACAGAATCGCTCTTCTGGGTGAATAATGAGCGTTTCTCTGATCGTTGGATTGAAGATGGTTCCTACCTCAAACTTAAACAAGTG
Organism: Prevotellaceae bacterium; assembly: GCA_905371275.1. Classification (GTDB taxonomy): domain Bacteria; phylum Bacteroidota; class Bacteroidia; order Bacteroidales; family Bacteroidaceae; genus Alloprevotella. The sequence continues at coordinate 3,307 of CAJPLH010000121.1, read as the reverse complement.
CGTCTTAGCTACGAACTTCCCATCAGTTATTCTTGGTTACAAGGCCTTTCTGTGTGGGGCGAAGCCAACAATGTCTTCACGCTCACCAAATACTTAGGTAGCGATCCCGAAGTAACCGCTGGAAATGGCGTGCTCTACCAAGGCATTGATGCTGGTTTGTTGCCACAATATCGCAGCTTCAATCTCGGTTTGACCATCAACCTCTAATTCTCCCTAGAGTCGTCACAAGGAAGAGTGCAGCAAGTGTCGTCAATCATGGCGAACTTGCTCGCATCTCCCCTGACACTCTTCCATCATTCACTATCGATACAACACTTCATCATCATGAAGAAATCATTTCTATCGCTGATTTTTGCCCTCGTAGGCTTTGGTGCGCTCACCACCTCTTGCGAAGATATGCTTACTCCAAATATCGACCGTTATGCCGAGAACTTCTCAGGCAAAGACACTGTCAATTTCTATTTCGGCATTCTTCGCAACCTTCAAGGTGTAGTAGAGCAGAACATTCTGCTCGGTGAGTTGAGAGGAGACTTAGTCACTCCCACAGAGTTCACCTCCGATTCCATCAACAATATCATCAACTTTGGTGACCTTTCCGATGGTAGCAGCCGTTTGCTCAATCGTGCAGCCTACTACAAGGTAATCAATCAGTGCAACTTCTATTTGGCGAAAGCCGACTCTATGGCCTTGCGCAACAATGCCTATTTCATGCGCCGCGAAATGGCACAAGTGCAACTTGTGCGTGCATGGACGTATCTCCAGTTGGTGCAGCAATATGGGAAAGTGCCTTTCATTGTAGAACCCGTCACCAATGCCAACACTGGATGGGAAACCAATCCTCCTCTTGGCACTGTAGATGCTGACAATCTGCTCGAGAAACTAGAGAAAGACGGTGGGCTCAAGCAAGCTTATGCTTATAGTAGAGCATTAGGCTATATCAACTATCCCAATTTCAAAACGGGGTCTAGAGATTTTTCTCAAGCACTCACTGTCTTTAATGGAGATCTCATCTATGGCGACCTCTATTTGCTTCGCGGTAAAGGCACACAAGACTACGAAAAGGCAGCCACTCACTACCACACCTTCTTGGACATTTACTCCCAACAGACCGTAACTACCGTGGCCAAAGGTTTCCCCATAGACCAAGGGCGTGAAGGAAAGTATTCAGGAGAAAGCAAGTGGTCTTCTATCTTCTCACGAACAGAAAATGTCGGTGAGATGGTGACTGCTATGCCTTCTGCTGCCAACAACTCTTTTGGACAGGTGCTCACGCGCATTCCTGAAATCTATGGATTTGCCACCGAGTCTACCTCAGAGCGTACTACTGGTAAGCAAACCAATGCCTCTGGTAAGACGGAAGAGGTGACTACTGCATCAGGTAGCATCTCTGTAAAAGCTGATGAACGTCATCGTCAAGTCGCTCCTTCTAATGCTTATCTCAGTCTCAACCAAAACCAAGTTTTCGTCTACACTACTTTTGAAGACGCTCGTGGTGAAAAAGTCAAAGAGTTGAAGTATCCAGCATTAGGCGATTTGCGTGCTAGCCTTAGTGCACCAATGGTGAAAACTGAGGAAGGCAATAAGATGCGCTTCATTCACAAATTCTCTCCATCGTTTGTCACCGCAATTGACGCTGTGGTTCCTCCTCGAGCATTTGGTTTTAATTACGGCATTCCGCTCTATCGTGTGCGCACCATCTTGTTGAAATATGCCGAAGCTATCAACCGTGCTGGATATCCTCGCATGGCGTTCGATGTATTGCGTAGTGGTTTGACGCTCAATTCTGTGCCACGTATAGTTGAAGACTTAAAGAGTGACTCAACCTTTACCGACAATACGAAGGCTGATTTATCCACTATCACGGTATCCATCACTCCTGCTCTTGCCGCTACACGTCATGGTGCCAATTCCATAGATTTGAGCACCCTCCAACGTGCGAAGGGTAAGCCTTATCTCAACTTCTCTACTATCAACCGTAACATTGTAGGCATCCACGAAGCAGGTTGTGGTAGTATGACAGACGCAGATACTGTTTGGGTGTATAATAAAGTGGTAGCGCAACGCATCGTAGATGAAGCTGCACGCCAAGGCAAAACTATTCCTCTGCCCAAACTATCCACTAAGGTCGAAATGGTGGAAGACTCTGTTCCTTCTCCTCTTAAGCGAACCACTGCGACGGGAGATGATTACGAACTCAAGCGCGTGTTCTACAAGTTCACCCCGCTTGTTCCTTCTGCAGAAGAAATTGCTGCAGTGGAAACCATCATCGCTGACGAAATGGCTTTGGAATCCGCTTTTGAAGGAACACGTTTCTTCGACCTGATGCGTATCCAACGTCACCGCAATCTAGCTAAGGATGAAGTTGCCGATAACTCTTGGTTGGCTTGGTTGGTTTCTCGTCGTGACCTAAAGCTCAAACCTTATGAGCAACCCACGTTGACAGGTAATTTGTACGGCAAATTGCTGACACCTAGCAACTGGTATCTCCCTGCTCCTCAAAAGCGAAACTAAGGTTGTGGAACGGTTTGAGTGAAATTCCTCAAAGGTTCTAATTTCTAATTCTTAACGCCAAGGAGGTGTTGCAAAACTCGTTTTTGCAGCATCTCCTTTGGGTTTAACCCTACCTTTCATCTTCATTGGGTGACGGTGGCTCTGCTGATGCAGCTTGAGTTGATAGAAGGGCAATGAGTTTAGTGGCATATTGGATGGTATATTGGAGTGGCTTTCGCCGTGAAAGTAGAATGTAAAATGGTGGCACGCTTATTTGGATGCTGTCCCTATAAGTATATGGGAAGATATTGCCCCAATGAGGGAACAAATCGCGAAAAAGTGAAGTTTTTGCTACAAGATATACTTGATTTGTTATACGAATATTGCAAAAGGTGGTGTTTGTGATGAGCAATCTGCTGCATCTCAAGAGGAGAAGTAAAAGAGCGAAGGCAAAATGGTGAGCGGTTCTCACGCGTACGCGCGTCGCGCGCACGTTTCCAACCGCAGTTTTGTTTTTTTGCTGTCACAAGTGTCACATATGAGGAAAAAAGAGCGAAAACGCGAAGAAGAATTCTGCAAAACGGAAGGATGGAACACTAGGTTTTCAATGTCGTTTCGTTCGTTTATGAGTGCTCAATCCGCTTGTTTGTTAAAACTCTTCAAGATGAGTGCGTAAATTCTTCGTATTTAGTGTGTTACAAAGGCAAGTGTGACACTTGTGACAGCAAAAATGATAAAACTCCTGTTATGTGTGCGTGCGCGTACGCGCGTAGACAAGTAATTATCGTTATTTTACAATTCATCTTTCTACAGATTT
>CAJPLH010000120.1 GCA_905371275.1 Prevotellaceae bacterium | reverse complement strand
TTGGCTTTCGCCGTGAAAGTAGAATCATAATGAGAGGTGCTCTTTAGGGATGCACCCCTATATGTATATGGGTCGATTCGTACCCAAAGAGGGACAAAATCGCGAAAAAGTGACATTTTATTTTGTTGATGCGCAGAAATTGATACTTCGACCTCGCAAAATCTCTGTGTTGGATTTCTCGTGTATGCGTGTAGCGCGCGCGCCTTCCAACAGCGATGTTGATTTTTTGCTGTCACAAGTGTCACAGGTGGAATATTTTTTTGGAAAGAAAACAAGGTAAATCAGAGAAAAAACAGAGGAAATCTCCAAAAACGCAGACCTGAAAAACGCGCTTTTCCCTCTCGTTTCCATTGATTTTTGCCCCATCAAATCACTCGATTGTTAAAATCTATATACAATCACTCGTAACACGCTATCAAACAATAATTTACAACAAGGTCTGTGACACTTGTGACAGCAAAAAAGTAAAAACTCCTGTAGATGCGCGCGCGTACGTACGCGCGAGAGGGGATATTATAGGTCTTTTCACAATTCAATTTCTCGTTTTTCAATTTGCACTTTTCCGTGTCGTTCATTCCCCCTCCATTGCGTTCTAAAAAACGAGCCGTTATTTCTCACAAAACGACACGTTGTTTCTCTCAAAACGACACGTCGTTTTTCATAAAACAAGCCGTCGTTTGCAGTGAATGACCACTTGATGAAATAGAAAAAGATAGACCTCAGCGTTAAAGCGACACAGCGTAGTATTGCTGTGAGGCTCAAAACGTTGAGGTCTAGCGTGTTGGGATAAAAGTAGGGGACTATTGCGTTGGATTTCTTTGCTAGCCTTTTACCCTTTTTTGTTTCAGCGGTGGAACTGTATGTCGTTCATCGCCTTGCACGGCAATGCGAGTGGGGTTGGCGAATTTGTCGCTGAAGAAATTGTAGCGTTCATCGTTGTATTTCGTATGAATACCCAAAAGGCTGGTGAGGGAGTTGGTGAACCATGCTGTTGATATGGATCGGAACTGGGCTTTCTTGATACGCTCCCAGAGTTCGGGATGCTCTTTGCGGAGTTGTGGTGAAGCATAAACGAAGAAGGGCACATCAACAGAGGGATGGTCTACATTTATACTATGACAGAAGGTTCCGCGCTGTTGAGGTTCGTCCACCATTTCGCCGTGGTCTGAGAAATAAAACACTAACGCGCGTTGAGAAGAGTAGTGCTTTATCATCTTTTCGAGCAAATAGTCTGTATAGCGCAAGGTATTGAGGTAGGCTGCTTTTTGGCTTTTTGCATCATCCGTGAGACACTCCTTCATATCCTTGGCTTTGAAGAAGTCAAAAGTTTTAGGATAGCGTTGTTTGTAATACATATGGCTACCCATTAAATGAATTACCGTAAGACTGTTATTGTCCTTTTTTGCCGTATTCTTTAAACCATCGTGGCGTTCAAGTTCTGGGAGCAATGTTTCATCGTATGGATCTTGATAAAAATCCATAACTTTGTTTGTAGCATGAACATCATGAGCTGAGCTCGCTATAGATTTTTCTACAGCACACATATCTGCAATCTTTTGATTGGTTATCCATTGGGTATAATAACCGCAATGAGCAAGGGTATTTGTTAAGTCTGGAAAGTCATACCATTGTTGTCCGGGTGCATTATTCCAATAGGTGAAAATCCGCTGACAAGAGAGTATTGTGCTGGATGCAGAGCTGCAAACATCATTGAAGAGCACTAGGTCTTCAGTGTTTTTACTGATAGAATCAAGCCAAGGGGTTGTAGGGCGTTCGTAGCCATAGGCCGACATGAAGTCTGCGCGTGCAGATTCGCCAAGAATAATAACTACTTTCAAAGGTTCGTTGACCGTGGTGTTATGAGTCATACCTAGAAAGTTGCTTTCTTCTTTTAGCTTTATCAAGTTGTCTTTAAGATCGTATTTATCTTTTAAGGCAATGGCGGAACTCCAAATGAAACGGTCATAGGTGGTGGCAATACGTTTTGTGGGATACGCAATGCCAGTATACTTACGATAACCATAATAGGCAGTGAATGTTCCCCAGAAAATGATACAAATGAATACCAAATAATGAGAAGGGTGAGAAATCCAATGTAGTTTCTGTTGCAGCTTTGCATTACGCTGTATGCGGATTACGGCATAACAGCACCCGGCTAACGATAGAAGAATGCATAACTGGAGAGCTGCTAATGGTGCGATGCCTAGTGAGATGAGAAATTCTTGTGCTTCATTAGTATTGGTGGCTAAAATACTGATTGCAAGATAGCTGTCAAAGATGCATTTCAAGAAAAACAACACAGGTATTTCTACAATGGCTGCGGTGATAAGGAGAAGTGTCTCTATGAAAAGCACAATCCAGTTGACCTTTCTGCAGGGAATGGCACGATAAATGAGTGAGAAAATGAAATGTAATCCCCAAAACGTTGGGACCTGTAGGAACGTACCAAGAAGAACTGTAAGACTTCTCATTTTACTCTCTGCATTCAATGCCATCAATAAAATGGTGAGGAGAAGTAAGCCTGTTCCCCAGAATAATAAGGTCAATTGAAAAGTGTTTTGTCGAAATTTGGATGAGATGTTCATTTTCTGTTGAATTGATAAGTGAAGTAGTTTTTATACTCGAAGTTTGTTATCTTACTCTTTTTCGTTTCAAGGGCGGTACTTCGTGTCGTTCATCGCCTTGCACTGCAATGCGCGTGGGGTTGGCGAATTTGTCGCTGAAGAAATTGTAGCGTTCGTCGTTGTATTTCGTGTGGATGCCCAGCAAACTTGTGAGGGAGTTGGTGAACCATGCTGTGGAGATGGGACGGAACTGCGCTTTCTTGATGTGTTCCCAGAGTTCGGGATGCTCTTTGCGGAGTTGTGGCGAAGCATAGACAAAGAAGGGAACATCTACCGAAGGGTGGTTAACATCTCCTCCGTGTCCAAAGAATCCGCGTTCTTCTGGTTCATCCACCATTTCGCCGTGGTCAGAGAAATAAAACACTAACGCGCGCTGAGAAGAGTAGTGCTTTATCATCTTTTCGAGCAAATGGTCTGTGTAGCGCAGGGTGTTGAGATAAGCCGCTTTCTGTCGTTTGGCATCATCCGTGAGGCATTCCTTCATATCCTTAGCTTTGAAAAAGTCAAACGCTGGAGGATAGCGCTCCGAATAGTTTTGATGACTTCCCATGAGGTGCACCACCGTAAAAATGTTTTTTCTGTTTACATGAGTGGTATTTGGGGAATCGTAGCGATGAAGAGCGGGCAATAGTGCTTCATCATAAGCCATTGCTGAGAGGGAGGAATCCTTGATTTTGTAAAGGCTCGTATATCTATGTGTCTTGTAGAGTTTATGAGCTGAATTAGCAAATAAACGTTCTATAGCATACATGTTTTGGGGGTTCTGCTGAGTAATCCATTGCGTATAGTAACCAGCGTGCGCTAGTACATTCGTGAGGTCAGGATAGTTGTACCATGCTTTGTTTGGGATGTTGTTCCAAAAGGTGAAAATTCTCTGACTAGACATGATGGTGTTCGGACCAGAACTGCAGACATCATTGAATAGCACCACGTCTTCAGAGGTTTTACTGATAGAATCAAGCCAAGGTGTGGTGGGACGTTCGTATCCATAGGCTGACATCAAATCGGCTCGTGCCGATTCTCCTAAGATCACCACTACTTTCAAAGGAACGCCAAGAGTGGGTTGGTGTGTCAATCCTTTGAAATGCTCGGGTGATTTCATCTTAAGCAAATGCTTGCTAAGATTTTGTCTGTCTCTGAGTACTGCGTAAGTAGTCCAGTAGAATCGGTCTATGGAGGTGGAATAAGGTTTATTCTCTTCAAAGTTTCTGGATAAACCTCTGTAGCTTTGCAATAGTGCAATGCAACTCCAGGTGAACACACTTACAACAATCAATGACCTTGAAGGCTGCAAAAGCCAACGAAGGCTACGATGGTTTTGGTATTTGCGTAATAACTTAAACGCGAATAGAAAAGTGGCGAATAGCCCAAGAAGAGCAGTTGGAATCATCAAGAGCAGACGAAATCCTAAGGACGTTATAAATTCCCATGCTTCTTGGGGATTACTAGCAAGGATGCTCTGGCTAATGTCGTAGTTGTAGCTTCTATGGAAGTAAAATAGCAACGCACAATCCAGAAAATATGGAATGAAGATGGTGGCTGTCTCAATGATGAGTAGGATGGGAGCTATTTTTCTCCAAGGAATAGACCTATAGATGAAGGAAAAAACGAAATGAGCCCCAAGAAAATAGAGAGTTTGCAGGAATGGAGCCAAAAAGAGGTTGTAGCCACTGAGCTCGTTGTTCTCGACGGCTATATAAGTTACCCATATACTAAGGAATACAGAGAAAAGACTTCCTAATATGAGCAAGAGAAGTTGATAAGTATTCTGTTTCAGTTTTGTTTGTAATGTCATACCAATGTCTGTATGATAAAAACCAAGTGACGTTATTTTACTCTTTTTCGTTTCAGTGGTGGAACGGTGTGTCGTTCATTGCCTTGTACGGCAATGCGAGTGGGATTGGTGAATTTGTCGCTGAAGAAATTGTAGCGTTCATCGTTGTATTTCGTGCGGATGCCCAGCAGACTTGTGAGGGAGTTGGTGAACCAAGCCGTGGAGATGGGGCGGAACTGTGCTTTCTTGATGCGCTCCCAGAGTTCGGGATGCTCCTTGCGAAGTTGTGGCGAAGCATAGACGAAGAAGGGGACATCAACAGTGGGATGGTCTACGTTTGTTCCGTGACCAAAGAATCCGCGTTCCTCTGGTTCGTCCACCATTTCGCCGTGGTCAGAGAAATAAAACACAAGGGCGCGCTGAGAAGAGTAGTGCTTTATTATCTTTTCGAGCAAATGGTCTGTATAGCGCAAAGAGTTGAGATAGGCCGCTTTCTGACTTTTCGCATTCTCTGTGCTGCATTCCTCCATATCCTTGGCTTTGAAAAAGTCAAACGCTGGAGGATAACGGAGATGGTAGGTGTGGTGGTTCCCCATGAGATGAATGACCGTAAGACTTGGAGCAGAGATGGTGTCAGAGAGAATATGAGGTATTAAGCGTTCATCTATGGAACTTTCTGTCAAGTTGTTCATGAAAGCCGCGGTGGATATGAACGTGTCGGCAGACGTGGTGAATACGCGTTCAATGCTGGAGTAGTCAGAGAAATCTTGGTTAGAAATCCATTTCGTTTTGAAGTTCGCTCGTTTGAACGTGGTGGTGAGATCGGGAAAGTCGTACCATTCTTTTCCTGGTTTACTGTCCCAAAAAGTAAAGATGCGTTGTCCTGACAAATAGGTGGAAGGAGCACTGCTTACGGCATCGTTATAAGCGATAACTTCCTTCGTGTTGATTAAAGAGTCAAGAGCAGGAGTCGTGTTTCTAGGATAGCCATAAGCACTCATGAAGTCAGCTCGTGCAGATTCGCCAAGAATCACCACAACTTTCAAAGGTTCTTGTATTGAAGGTTGAACGATGAAAGGAGTAAAGTGCGCGGCATCGGTCATGGTGGCGATATGCTGATTGATGAGCGTTCTTTCTTTCATCGCGCGTAAAATGCTCCAAAACAGACGATCGGCAGAGTTGGAACTTCGTACAGAGTTATCAAAAACGTTTTGCTTGTAGTTGATGGCATTGCGCGAAAAACAAGCAAAACTAGTAAGGAAACATATGATAATTCCGATTTGTGCCAGGCGTAATGCGTTTTTTTTCTGCCAGAATTTGCGATGAGATGATAAAAAGCGTGTTCCCCAATAGCTCAGCGCAGCAGTGATTCCCAAAAGAAGAACGAGAATCCCATAAATTGTTGTGGGGAGGGCTGACATATATTCTTGAGATTCTCTGATGGGAGAGGCCAAAATTACCGCCAGAAAACTAGAGTTGGTGGGAATGTGATA
>CAJPLH010000119.1 GCA_905371275.1 Prevotellaceae bacterium | reverse complement strand
AACAGACTTTATCTTCGATGAAAACGGCATTTTTGTCCCAAAATGTTCAAAAAATAACGCGCTGAGAATCGCATATTTCCCAAGAACTTTTTCAGAGTTCGGATTTGGGCGTTAAATGGAAGGGTACGATAGGCAAAGTTTTCTTAAATATCTATTGACTTTAGGGTACGAAAGCAAGACTCTTTGTACAGTACTAGAACCCTTTCAATGATAAGAAAACACAGGGTGTTTTATAAAGAGCAAACTGCTGAGTTATTGTCGATATTCAGCCTTGGCGCGTACTTTAATAAGCTCGCTTCATCCTCAATCTCAATGCCTTGCATTATTCCCTTCATCAAACCCCAAAAACAGATGCTGCAAAAACGAGTTTTGCAGCATCTACTTATCGGCGACCACCCACAATGATGGTGCCATTCACCTCACGTGTGCTTCCGCTATTATTGTTATTGTCTTGTTTCACGGAAGAATTGCTTCTTACTTCCCGCTGAGATTGTTGAATTTCGCGCTGTGGCTGTTGAAATACGCTGTTGCCGCGTCTTCCAGAATCATAGCTGCTGCCGTAGTTCACTCGTTCGCTTTGTCTATTTTGAGGAACTGAGTAGTAATTACTATTACTTTGACGACCATAGCCATAATATGCTCCACCATTTCCTTGATAACCACGATAATAGTTTGAGGAAACTCCATTAAAACTTGAACCACCGCGTCTGCCATCGTAAATCTCGATGTTGCTTTGTGGAGAGGAATATCGCATAGCACCATTTCCGTAATACTCAGAGGATGGAGATACGTAATATCCTCCATTATATCCTCCATAGCGTCCATCGATGATTTCATAGGAAGCATTGCCACCACGACGGCCATCCAAGATAATCAAGGGTTCGTGCTGATAGGGTTGCGCATTGATGGGAACATTGTAATAGCGAGAATAAGAATCTCGCATACCTCCTAGGTGAAAGTCAAAAGATATGCCCGAGTAGGGAGAATTTCTGCTAGAGATGCGCAAAGCCCAATTAGAACCTTGATAGCTATCATAGCAAGAAGGTCTACCAAAATAGTAGTTGTTGGCATAGTTATAACGACTATAGATATTGAAGACCCAAGAGCCACGTCCCCAAGTAAGAGGGCGATAGAAATAGTTGGCATTGCTGTAGTCCCAATATTGGCGATTAGAAAGAATGCAACGCAAATCGTCATCTCGATAGTCCTGATATCGCTCTACATCATAGGGTGAGTTGATGGCGAGGAAGTAGTCTAAGTTGACTTCGTAAACTCGTTCGTATTGAAGGGGCGTAAGATTTAGTTCGTACGCCATTTTATCGGTCAAGAAATAGGCGTAATCACGAGCATCACGTACGTTCATCGCGCTTGCAGAAAGGGCTGCACTAGTGAGGATAAGGGAGAAAAAGATTCGTTTCATATCGCATATTTTTTAGAGAATAGTAAACTGATTGAGCAAATGTAGAGAAAATCTCTTATATAGCAAACAAATGTAAGATTATTTGTGCGTAGATTTTTCTTTGTTGCAAAAACTAACTGGTGGAACTTGATAAATTGGCAATTACATACGAAAGAGTGTTTGCAAATGTCTTTCTTATTACGGAACAAGACGACATAAGTCTATGAAATGCCTGAGAAATCTTGCCGTTGGTGCTTTAGCCGTTTAAGTTCTTCCCAAATTGGTGTATAGATAGACAACTCGTGATTGGCATCTTGTTGGAGTATTTTTCGCGCAGCCTCCCTTGCTTCCGACATCAATTCGGCATCGCCAACTAAGTTCGCAATTCTAAGATCGAAGGGAAGGCCACTCTGTGCTGTCCCCTCCAAATCTCCGGGACCGCGGAATTTCATATCTGCTTCAGAAATAACAAAGCCGTCGTTGGTATCTACCATTATATCCATACGTTGGCGCGTTGCTTCAGATAGGTTATCCTTGGTGACGAGGATGCAATAGCTTTGTTCTGCACCTCTACCTACACGCCCTCTCAGTTGGTGCAGTTGAGCAAGTCCAAAACGTTCGGCATTTTCAATGACCATCACAGAGGCATTCGGTACGTTCACGCCAACTTCAATGACGGTGGTAGCCACGAGTATTTGAATTTCGTTGGCAGCAAAAGCTTTCATCACCTCATCTTTTTCATTAGGCTTCATTCGTCCGTGAACACGTCCGACCTTCCAAGGATGGAAGGAGGAAGAAACAGCTTCAAAACCCTGTTCTAAAGCAATGAGATCCAGTTTTTCGTTTTCGTCAATCAAGGGATAAACAAAATAAACTTGTCGTCCTTTCTGAAGTTCTTGCACTATCCCAGAATAGAGTTGCTTACGCTGTGCAGAGCGATAGTGACGCGTTTGGATGGGCTTACGTCCAGGCGGTAGTTGATCGATGACGCTCACGTCCAAATCTCCGTAGACCGTCATAGCAAGTGTGCGAGGAATTGGTGTGGCTGTCATTACTAAAATGTGAGGTGGACGCGAGTTTTTAGCCCAAAGTGCGGCACGTTGTTTCACCCCAAAGCGGTGTTGTTCATCAATAACACAAAGACCGAGATTGGCAAAAGCCACCGTTGGCTCAATAAGTGCGTGTGTACCGATGAGAAGTTGCACTTCCCCAGTGGCAACTCCCGAAAGAATGTCTTTTCTTCGCTTTCCTTTTACATTTCCCGTGAGGAGTTCAACGCGGATGCCCAAAGGAGCAAGTTGTGAGACAATGCCTTTATAATGTTGCTCTGCTAAAATCTCCGTGGGAGCCATCAGTGCAGCTTGGAAGCCGTTGTCTAGCGCAAGCAAACACACGAGTGTTGCCACCATCGTTTTGCCCGAACCAACATCGCCTTGTAGAAGTCTGTTCATTTGCTGGCCACTACGCAAATCGTTATGGACTTCTTTGATGACACGCTTTTGAGCTTCTGTCAGTGCAAACGGGATATGCTCCTTGTAAAAGGTGTTGAAGTATTGTCCCACACGAGTAAATTGCCATCCTGCTTGCGTAACCTTTTGTGATTGGTGATATTGCAAGATAGATAATTGAAGAAAAAACAATTCCTCAAATTTAAGTCTATGCTTTGCCGCAGAAACATCTTGTGCATTTTGTGAGAAATGGATATCACGAACGGCTTTGTCGTGGGTAACTAATTGATGTTCTTGTAGAAACTCAGGACTAAACACTTCGGGCAGTGCAGTTGGCAATCGCTCCAAAGCTGTAGCAATCAATTCGTTGAGTGTTTTGGAAGAAATATGCGCACGCGTTAGTCGCTCAGTCAGATGATAGACTGGTTGCATACGCAAAAGTGGGCGATTCTTCACCTTTTCGAGTTCTTCCATTTCGGGATGAGCGATGGAAAAATAGGCACCAAAAGTTTTGGGTTCTCCAAAGAGTTGATAGTCTACTCCAACCTTAAACGCACTTTCAAGGGACTTCGACACTCGAAACCACACTAATTGAATAAAGCCAGTGCCATCAGAAAAGTTAGCAACAAGCCTGCGTTTCGGACCTTCTCCGACTTTTTGAATCATCACAATGCGCCCGCGAAGTTGAATGTTTTGCATTCCCTCTACGATGTCTGCAATGCGATGAATTTTTGTGCGGTCTTCGTGTCTATAAGGATAGGTGTGCAGCAAATCTCCCACCGTGTTGATGCTGAGTTGTGACTGAAGCAATTGCGCACGATGGGGACCGACTCCTTTAACATAGGTGATGTCTTGGTCTAAATAGGAAATCATCGGAATGATAAGCTGCTAAAAGAATAAACAATGGAAGAGAAGAAAACTCCCAACCTAGATTGTGCTGGATAGATGCAACAAGACGGCAATATCCTGCACGATGCTAGTGAGATGAAGCATAAGGGGGTTAGTCCATTCGGTCGCGATAATCCTCGTAACGGTATTGACGTAAAACTTCTATTGTACCATTTTCGTGTTGTAGGCAAATGGCAGGGTGGTGAATGCCATTGAACATATTTGTCTTTACAGTGGTGTAGTGAATCATATCCTCAAAAATGATTTCATCTCCGACTGATAAGGGTTGCTTGAAGCGCCAATAACCCATATAATCGCCACTCAGGCAACTGTTTCCGCCCAGTCTATAGACGCAGTCGGCAGTTTCTTGTCCAATCTCTGCGCCGTCTTCGAGAGTTTCAGCACCGCGGATACGTGGATGATAAGGCATTTCCAGGCAATCTGGCATATGGCAAGTGAAAGATGCGTTGAATAGCGCGGTCTTAACGCCTGCGTTGCTGACGATGTCCACAATTTTAGCCACCAAAGGACCTGTTTGCCAAGCAAATGCACTACCTGGTTCCATAATCACTCGAAGGTGAGGATAGCGAGATTTGAATCCTTTGAGCGTAGACACAAGATGTTCTACGTCATAGTCGGCACGTGTCAAAAGATGTCCTCCACCAAAGTTAATCCATTCCAACTGGTCAAACCATCCAGAGAATTTCTCTTCAATGTGTTTCAGTGTATTTTCAAACGCGTAACTACTACTTTCGCAATGGCAATGGATGTGAAAGCCGCGAATATCGTTCGGAAGTTGTGTGGGTAACGCACTGTTCAGCACGCCAAAGCGAGAACCAGGTGCGCAGGGGTCGTAAAGTGCTGTTTCAATCTCTGAGTATTCTGGATTGACACGGAGTCCGCAACCCACTTGTTGGTCGGCACCGTGTGTTTGGTTCCATTCGTTGACTAACGGCTGGAAACGTTCATATTGACTCAGGGAGTTGAAAGTAATTACTGACGAGCAGCGAAGCATTTCGTTGAGTGTTTCTTCCTCGTAAGCGGGAGTATAGGTGTGCGCGCGACTACCAAATTCTTCAAAGGCTAGACGTGCTTCATAGGGGGAAGAGGCTGTGGTGTGGCTGATATACTCGCGAAATATCGGGAAAGTGCGCCAAAGTGCAAAGGCTTTGAAAGCAAGAATGAATTCTACGCCTGCGCGTTGAGCAACACTTTGTATAAGTGTCAAATTTCGGCGAAGAAGTTTTTCTTCCAATATGTAAGCGGGAGAGGGGATACCTGGGTATTGTGACATAGAGGAGGGAGTATTCGAGGGAAGAGTCCGTTAGAGTCTTGATGATGTACTACAAAGATGGGCTCATATCTTTGTAGTGCGTGGAAATAAGAAACATTTGCGCCCCATCCACGAGAATGGATAGGGCGCAAAACGTATGAAAATGAAGAAACTTCAGTGAAGTGTGTGCTATGGCTTAGTATTCGCCCATTTGTTCTGCCACTTCAGCGCGAACGCGTGCTGCGAAGTCTTCAATAGACATCACTTCTTGTCCGCCACCTTGGCCTTGCACACGCACAGCAACAGTGCCATCTGCGGCCTCTTTCTCACCTACTACGAGGAGGAAGGGGATGTGCTTCATTTCGTTGTCGCGAATCTTACGGCCAATCTTTTCACTACGATCGTCAATGAGCGTGCGCACATCGGCAGCTTCCAAACGATTGCGTACTTCACGCGCATAGTCATTGAACTTATCGGAGATAGGCAATACCACAGCTTGATCGGGCATCAACCAAAGTGGGAAGTGTCCGGCAGTATGTTCGATGAGCACAGCAACGAAACGTTCCATAGAACCGAAAGGAGCACGGTGAATCATCACAGGACGGTGCTTCTTGTTGTCTTCGCCCGTATATTCGAGTTGGAAACGCTCTGGAAGGTTGTAGTCCACTTGAATTGTACCAAGTTGCCAACGACGTCCAAGCGCGTCCTTCACCATGAAGTCGAGTTTTGGACCGTAGAATGCAGCTTCACCATACTCAATCTTTGCGTTAAGTCCCTTTTCTTCGCAAGCTTCAATGATAGCTTGTTCTGCTTTTTCCCAGTTATCTTCCGAACCAATGTACTTGGCGCGGGCTGTTTGGTGGCGACGAGAGATTTGCGCGTCACAGTTCTGGAATTTGAGAGCTTTGAAAATGATAAGAATGATATCCATCACGTTGAGGAATTC
>CAJPLH010000118.1 GCA_905371275.1 Prevotellaceae bacterium | reverse complement strand
AGCCGAGAATAAATCTTCTCAACCCGAGATTACAACTCAAACTGCGCCTCAAGACAACAAGACTTCGCAAACGAAGGCGCAAACAAAAGCGCCCACAAAGACGCAAGACACCACAAAGACGCAGGATACTAAAAAGACACAAGACACCACAAAAAAAATAGAGAAAAAAACTAACGAACGTCCGATATTTAAGTTGCAACTC
The DNA here is from genome assembly GCA_905371275.1 of Prevotellaceae bacterium. GTDB lineage: Bacteria > Bacteroidota > Bacteroidia > Bacteroidales > Bacteroidaceae > Alloprevotella. The sequence goes on along the minus strand of CAJPLH010000118.1, from coordinate 5,787 downwards.
TTCACCATTGACCACGCCTTGCGCAGCGATGATAGGCATTTCAAGGGACTCTCTCCGGTAGAATACTATGAAGAAGGCGGACGCTACAAATATACTTATGGTGCAACGGCAAATTATGAAGACGCAAAACGCTTGCAGAAAGACATCATCGACAAATTTCCTGAAGCATTTGTTGTAGCGTTTCTCAATCAGCAGCGCATCGAATTGGCCGAAGCCATAAAACTTGCCAAGGTTGCGACCAAAGGTAAAAACGAATAGCCACATCATGTTCAAAATCACTCGTGAAATTAAAATAGCCCTCACAGCAGTTGCCGCCGGCATCTTGCTTTTTGTGGGCATCAACTTCCTGAAAGGCATCAATGTCTTTGAGTCGAGCAATTCCTACTACGTCAAGTTCAAAGACATCAAAGGACTCACCGTTTCAAATGCCGTCTATGCCAACGGTTATCCTGTGGGAATTGTGCGCGAAATTAACTATAATTATAGCGACAACAATGGAGTTGTGGTGCGCATCGAACTAGACAAAAATATGTCTGTTCCTCGAGGAACTACTGCCGAATTAGAAGTTGCAATGATGGGAGGAGTGACAATGAATCTCCTCCTTGGACAAAATCCTACTGCCGTGTTGACCCCATTCGACACCCTCACTGGCGGAGTGCACCAAGGAGCCATGGAACAAGCAAGTGCGATGATGCCGCAAGTGCAGCAGATGTTGCCTAAAATAGATAGCATTCTCACCAACATCAACCGCTTGACGGCTTCTGCCGAACTTCAGCAAACGCTCAGCAATACAGCCGTTATCACCGCGCAACTCAAACAAACTACGGCTCGACTTGATGGACTTATGGCAAAGGATGTTCCTGTGATGATGGCTCATCTCAATCGCACTGCTGGAAATGCCGCCACTTTTAGTGATAATTTGGCGAAAACAGACCTCAATGGCACTGTGCACAATGTGAATGGAACGATAGCAGATATGCGTCAGATGACTGGACAACTCACTTCTTTAGTGAGCGATTTGCAGCATAAACTCAACTCCAAGGACAACAGTATGGGCGCGCTCCTCAACGATAAAACACTTTTCGACCACCTCAGAAACACTGCCGCTAATGCAGACTCTTTGGTGAAAGACGTGAAAAAGAATCCCAAACGCTACGTGCATTTCTCCATCTTCGGAAAGAAATAGGTAACGACTATCTTGCGCACGTGAACGCGTAAAATTCAAATGCGCAAAATAGTTTTTGAACACACTAATAGAACGACCTCCATTTCAAATCGAGAGTTTGACGTGGAGGTCGTTCTATTTATCTGCTAGATAATCCCAAACAGGTGATTAGACCATTACAGTGCTGCTCGTTATGGAGAAAATCATTTCTCGAAATTCAACTGTTCGATGAAATGAGCAATGAAATCTACAGTCGCGTCAATGCCCAAAAGAGAAGAATTGACACATAGATCGTAAGTGTCGGCTGCTCCCCACGTGCCCGAAGAATAGAAGTTATAGTAAGTGGCGCGCTCCTCGTCAGCTTCCTCAATGATGCTCTGCGCAGCTTTGGGTAAAACGTTGCGGCGTTGCGCTATGCGACGAATGCGGTCGTCGAGGTTCGCCGTGATGAAGATATTCACGTGACGTGGGTGTTCGCGAAGAATATAATCAGCCACGCGTCCGATGAAAACGCACGAACGTTCCGAAGCAATGCGCTGAATCACACGACTTTGGATGATAAACAAATTCTCCTCCGACAGTTGATTTTCATAGAAATCACCACCGCTGCCAAAGAAAGGTTGCACCACGTGAAAGATGCTACGGAAAAAGCCTTTTTTCTCGTCACTGCGCTCAAACAAACCTTGTCGCAAACCACTTTCTTGTGCAGCTAGCGACAGAATTTCCTTATCGTAATAAGCAATACCAAAACGTTCAGCAAGACGTTTTCCAATTTCGCGGCCACCGCTACCCAGCTGGCGACCGATGTTGATGACAAAGGGAGAAGGCATAATAGACACAGAACTATGAAGTTGTATAATATATTCAGAAATCGAGAAACTTTCCGCAGCAAATTGTCACTATTGCATAAACCTGCAGTGAGCAAACCAGTTGCGACGCATACTTAACCTAAATCGGTTGTTAGATCCTAAACGGTCTAATGACCGCTTGGAGTTTAATTAGCAATCAATGCACCGTTACGAGGGAAAAGTCCTAATCCTCAAGCGCACTTTTTTGTCGCAATTTGCGTATTTGCGCCACTAGCATCACCGCAGAGATGAGCGCAGCCACACCATCCGCAGCCGGCAGTGAATACCACACCCCATCAATGGCCTGTGCACCAGGGAGCAATGAAGGCAACAAGTGGGGAAGAGTGAGAATCAAAGGAATGAGAAAAATCAGTTGTCGGGTGAGCGAGAGGAAAATACTCTTACTGGGAGAACCAATGCTTTGGAAAAAGGCAGACGACACAATTTGCATACCAATCACCGGCCAAAATATACTCACCACGCGCAATCCATGTTCGCCCGCTTCGGCTAGTGCAGGAGCATCTTTCACAAACAAGCCCACCAATGCACCCGGAAAGAGATGACTCGCCGCAAAACTCAGAGTCGTCACCACGGTTGCCGCAAGAAGTGTATATTTCACCACACTTTCCAGACGATGAAACTTCTGCGCACCATAGTTATATCCCGCAATCGGCAGCATACCTTGGTCGAGTCCCATCACCACAAAAGCCATAAACATCGCCAGTCGGTTCACTATGCCATAAGCTCCCACCGCCGTGTCGCCGCCAAACTCTGCCATGGAGCGCATGAGGATAATCGCCACCAAACTCGTTGAAGTGTTGATGAGAAACTGCGGAAGACCGATGGTGAGCACCTCTTTCATGACGCGCAACTGTGGACGAAGATAGCGACGCATCAAGCGAACAGGACTATCCTTCCCACTAAACAACCAAAATTGCCAACACAGCGCGCACACTTGAGCAATGAGCGTGCTCCACGCTGCTCCAGCAATGCCCCAACCCAACTGCATCACCAAGAGATAAGCCAAAAGAGTGTTGATGGCCACCGTGCCGATGTTCGCATACATAGCATACATCGGGCGACTGGTCGAACGTAGTTGCGCATTCAAACCATAATACAAATGTGTGAAGCCATTGCCAAAGAGCAAAATCTGCATATAGGCTCGCGCGTGAGGGAGGGTGTGGTCAGAAGCACCAAACAAGCGGAGAATCGTGTCGAGATTCAGTTTAAGCACTGCGCCCAGCGTAAGCCCAATCACCACGTTGAGCACAATGACATTGCCCAAAATGACGTGCGCGGCTTGGTGATCTTTTTGTCCCAAACGGATGCTCATCAGCGTAGAACCGCCAATACCCACCATTGCACCGAAAGCCGCAGAAATCGCCATCAGCGGGTTGGTCAAAGCCAAACCCGAAATGGCATCTGCACCCACGGATTGACCAATGAATATGCCGTCAATGATGTTGTAGAGCGACGACACCACCATCGCAATGATAGCAGGGAGCGAGTATTGCACCAGGAGTTTAGGAATCGATTTTTCCCCCAATGCGTTGAATTTATGAGAAATGTCAGGATTGATCTGTGAAGACATATAAGAATGATGTGTAAATTGAGCGTGCCACGTAAGGGTTGTGAAAACTTCTTCGTTTCCTTCTGCGAGCCGTGGAGCACTACTACTGCAAAAATACAATATTTTTTTGAGGACTATCCGAGCTTTTATTCTAAAATACCGCTCTGTTCCCACAAAATAGAGCGAACTGTCCCTTTTCATCCAGAATATCCACGTCGAGGTTGCTTTTTCTCCCCTTTTTCTTCGAACTACCGCAAAAGATTGTGTAACTTTGCCCTTTAGACATACCCCCACTCGGTGCACCGCAAAAGGAGCATCGGGGAAAAGTCTGAATTCGAAATCCTCAAAATCTTTCCAATATATGACAGAAGCTACAGGAAAACTTGGTGTGATGATTGTTGGGCTCGGCGCCGTTAGCACCACATTTATTGCAGGTGTACTCTCTGCACGCAAAGGACTCACCAAACCTGTGGGCGCACTTACTCAATACGACAAAATTCGTGTCGGCACGGGCGAGACAGAACGCCGTCTTTCTTATCAGGAAATCCTCTCACTCCCCACCCTCAACGACCTTGAATTTGCTGCCTGGGACGTCTATCCCGAAAATGCTTTTGAAAGCGCAGTCAATGCCGATGTGCTTCGCGCCAAAGACCTCTTGCCGCTGCAAACCGAACTCGAAGCCATTCGTCCGCTCCCTGCAGCCTTCGATCGTCACTATGCGCAACGCATCGATGGCACCAACGTCTTGCCCGAGATGACGCGATGGGAAATGGTGGAACATCTGCGACAAGACATTCGCCAGTTCAAGGCTGAGCGCGGTGTGGCGCGCGTGGTTGTGCTCTGGGCGGCATCCACCGAAATCTATGTACCCGTGCATCAGGTGCATCAGTCTGTGGCATCGCTCGAAGCCGCTATGCGTGCCAACGATTGCGAGCACGTGGCACCCTCTATGTGCTACGCCTTTGCCGCTTTGATGGAAGGCGCACCCTTCATCATGGGAGCCCCCAACACCACCGTAGACATTCCTGCCATGTGGCAACTTGCTGAACAACAGCGCGTGCCCATCGCAGGTAAGGATTTCAAAACCGGACAAACACTCGTCAAAAGTGGATTTTCACCCATTCTCAGCACACGTTGCTTAGGACTCAACGGATGGTTCTCCACCAACATATTAGGCAACCGCGACGGACTTGTCCTCGACGAGCCCGCAAATTTCCGCACCAAGGAAGTGTCTAAGCTCTCCACTCTCGAAACCATCCTTCGCCCCGAGGAGCAGCCCGATCTCTATGGAGATTACTATCACAAGGTGCGCATCAACTACTATCCTCCTCGTGGTGACGACAAAGAAGGTTGGGACAACATCGACATCTTCGGTTGGATGGGCTATCCCATGCAGGTGAAAATCAATTTCCTCTGTCGCGACTCCATCCTAGCCGCCCCCCTCTGTCTCGACCTCGTGTTGCTCATCGATGCCGCTGCTCGCGATGGACGCTATGGCACACAACGCTTCTTGAGTTTCTATCTCAAAAGTCCTCAACACGACTACACCGTGGGGGAAGAACCCGAGAACAATCTCTACCGCCAATATGTTCATCTCAAAAACGCCATCCGCGAAATGGGAGGTTATCCTGCCGATGAACTCGTGGATTAAGCATTGATTAAGGGCAAACTGCTGCGTCATTTTCGAAACTTAGCGTTAGTAAGTGATCCCATCATATTTTTTTCCGCTTATTTAGCCGTTTCCGCGCTACGAGGAGATGTTGCAAAACTCGTTTTTGCAGCATCTCCTTTCGCTTAATGCGCGCATATATACCCAGTAATGTTGTTTTTATGTTGTTCCAAAATAGAAGTTCTTCTCCCGTCATCTGCTACACAGTGTTGTCGAGTGATTTATGTAGTTCCATAGCATATAGTTGTTGCTTGTGCGTTGATGTTTCATGTTTTTTGTGAAGTTTTGAGTCTTCGGGATTCCTTTTGAAAGGCTCTAACACTGCAAAAGTATTTAGTCTTTAGTCTTCACCCAAGAAAATGAGAAATATAGAGACGAATAGGGAAATTCTCCAACGCTCCAATAGATAAAAAGCAGTGAAATAGATTATTATTGACTCACATTTTCATTGAAGTTACTTCGTCTATGTAAAATATCATACCTTTTATGCTTTTCCCTGCCTATTAGTTCGTATTTTTGTAGGTAAATATAGAGT
>CAJPLH010000117.1 GCA_905371275.1 Prevotellaceae bacterium | reverse complement strand
AAGACTTTTCCAAGGACGAAAAACAAAGAAATAGCCGATATTTTTCTTTGTTTGAGAGAGAAATAGTATATTTGCAGTTATAGAATAATGATATAATGGAATTTTCCGCTCAACAAATAGCCACCTATTTAGAAGGAACTGTGGAGGGAAACCCCGAAACAGTGGTGAAAACCTTCGCGAAAATAGAAGAAGGAGAGCCCGGTGCCCTCTCATTTTTGGCCAATCCCAAATATGCGCACCACCTCTATGAAACGCAGTCGAGTATCGTCTTGATCAATCAAGATTTTGTGCTTGAACAACCCACTTCGGCCACACTCATTCGCGTGAAGAATGCTTACGAATCCATTGCTAAGCTGTTGTCGCTCTATGAGAGCATGACACAGAAGCGTAGTGGGGTGCATCCTTTGGCTTTTGTCAGTGACACAGCCACATTGGGCGAAGACGTTTATGTTGCTCCCTTTGCCGTGATTGGCGATGGAGTGACAGTGGGCAATGGTTCGCAAATCTACAGCCATGTGGTGCTCGAAGAGGGGAGTGAAGTCGGTGAAAACTGTGTGCTTTATCCCCATGTGAGTGTGTATCGTGGTTGCAAAATCGGTAATGAAGTTATTTTGCACAGCGGATGCGTCATTGGCGCAGACGGCTTTGGCTTTGCTCCCTCGGCTGAAGGCTATGAGAAAATCCCACAAATAGGCATCGTCACCCTCGAAGATCGCGTGGAAATCGGTGCAAACAGTTGCGTGGATCGCTCCACCATGGGCAGCACCATTGTGCGCCAAGGAGTGAAATTGGACAACTTGGTGCAAATAGCGCACAACGTGGAAGTGGGTGCGCACACCGTGATGTCTGCGCAAGTGGGCGTGGCTGGTAGCACGAAAATTGGCGCATGGAGCATGTTTGGCGGACAAGTGGGTGTGGCTGGTCATTTGCATTTGCCCGATGGCATGCAAGCTGGCGCACAAGCTGGCATCCACACTGCGCGCAACAATGGCGCGCCTGTGATGGGCACACCAGCCATCAATGCGAAGAATTTCGCGCTCTCCAGTGCCGTGTTCAAGCAATTGCCTGATATGCGCAAAGAAATGCTTGCACTCCGCAAAGAACTCGACGAACTAAAGTCTCAGTTGGGACGATAAGTTCGTGCTAAACGTAAGACATAATAATTATGCAACATACCCTTAAAGCACCCTTCTCCTTGCAAGGAAAAGGATTGCATACTGGCCTTCAACTAACTTTGACTTTTCAACCCGCTCCTGCCAATTATGGCTACAAAATACAGCGTGTTGATTTAGAAGGCAAACCGATTATTGAGCCACTCGCAGAAAACGTGATTGACACTTCTCGAGGCACGGTGGTGGGCACTCCTGAATGCCGCGTTTCGACCATCGAACACGCTATGGCTGCTCTCGTTGCACTTGGAGTGGACAACTGTTTGCTGCAGGTGAATGGTCCCGAGTTTCCCATTCTCGATGGAAGTTCTATTCTCTATGTGGAACAAATCCAAAAGGTAGGACTTGAAAATCAAGGTGTTCCTCGCAATTATCTAGAAATCAACGAACCCTTTGAGTATTACGACGAAATCTCTGGTTCTTGCTTGCGCGTGCAACCTGCCGATCGCTTTGCCATCGACTCTACGATAGAGTTTCCTGATAGTCAGTTTGTGCAACGACAAAGTGCGACCTTAGAGCATATGTCAGACTTTCCCGAGGAAATCGCTTCAGCACGCACTTTTGTTTTTGTGCGTGAGATTGAAGCTTTGCTCAACATGGGGCTCATCAAGGGAGGTGACTTGAGCAATGCGTTGGTCATCTACGAACGCATGATGTCGCAGGAGCGTCTTGATAAACTCACTGAAACTTTGGGCGTGCGTCGACTTGATGCATCGCATCTGGGCTATTTGCAAGAACGTCCTGTCAAATGGGATAATGAGCCTGCCCGTCACAAATTGCTCGACATCATTGGTGATATGGCACTAATAGGTCGTCCCATCAAAGGACGCATCATTGCCATTCGTCCTGGTCACGATGCCAACAATAAATTTGCTCGTATGGTGCGTGCCAAATTCAAACATTTGTTCTCTTAACACACTTAGAACCTATGATTTCTCCTCTAGCTTTTATTCATCCCGATGCAAAAATCGGTGAGAACTGTGAAATAGGTCCTTTCTGCTACATCGATGCCAATGTGGTGCTAGGCGACAACAATAAGTTGATGAACTCAGTGACCATCTTGAGTGGTGCGCGCATTGGCAGTGGCAACACGTTCTTTCCAGGGGCTGTGATTAGTGGTGTGCCTCAAGACTTGAAGTTCCGCGGAGAAGAAACGACCGTGGAATTGGGCGACAACAACACGATTCGTGAGAATGTGACCATCAACCGCGGCACAGCGGCTAAAGGAAAGACTGTGGTGGGAAGCAACAACCTCTTGATGGAGGGAATGCACGTGGGGCACGACTGCAATATCGGCAATGGATGTATCATTGGAAATTCTAGTAAAATTGCTGGAGAAGTGGTGATTGATGACTTTGCCATCTTGTCTGCTAACGTGTTGGTGCATCAATTTTGCCACATCGGCTCTTATGTGATGATTGGCGGCGGCACGCGCACCCCACAAGATGTGCCTCCTTTCTGCATCGCATCGCGCGAGCCTGTGGCTTATTGCGGGCTGAATATGGTGGGACTCAAACGTAGAAATTTCCCTATGGAGGTGATCAATGCGTTGCACTCAGCTTATTTGATTCTCTACCAAAACTCAAAACTTTTCAACGAACGCATCGAAGAAATCCGTACCACTGTGCCTAAGTGCAAAGAAGTGGACTATTTGATAGACTTCTTGGTCAACTCCAAACGTGGTTTCATTGGACGATAAAAACTGAATTTCTCAATTATGCAATATCTCATTAGAGTGGTCAGCGATGAAGTGGATGACTTCCGTCGCGAAATTCTTATAGACGATGATGCCACTTTTCTAGATTTGAGCAATGTGCTGCTCAAAAGTTGTGGTTATCCTGACGATCAAATGACTTCTTTCTACATCTGCAACGATGAGTGGGAGCGTGGCGAACAAGTGACACGCGAGGATGTTCATGATTCTTCGGACGCGGATGTGGATTTCTACACGATGGCAGACACTGCATTGAATGAATTCCTCGACAAGGGGGGCACTAATTTGGAATATGTGTTCGACCCATTCAACGACCGTGTGTTCTCTCTCTGTCTTCGTGACGAGTTGCCCGGAAGTGGTGAGGCAGAAGTGGTGAAAGCTGTGGGAGATGCTCCCCAACAAATTGCAGAAATAGATTTCTCCATAGCTCCCAGTGTGGAGGGAAATGCCGATGATTTCGATGATTTCGGCATAGACTCCTTCAACTCTGATGAAATTGACATTGAGGGTTTTGAAATATCTGATAGTCCTTCTTTTTAGATGAAAGAATCTCGACCCATACTTTTTGTACTCACAGGGCCTACCGCTGTGGGAAAGACAGAACTCAGCCTTCAAATGGCTGAGTTTTTGCGTTGTCCCATTATCAGTGCTGACTCTCGACAAATGTTTGCTGATATTCCCATTGGAACAGCTGCTCCGACAGCTGAAGAATTGGCGCGTGTGCCGCATCACTTTGTGGGAAATCTTGCCTTGACTGACTATTACAGTGCTGCGCGATTTGAGGAGGAAGCACTTGCCATTTGTCAAAAGCACTTTGAAACGCACAATGCGCTGGTGGTGAGTGGGGGAAGCATGATGTATGTTGATGCGCTGTGTCGTGGCATAGACCTTTTACCCACAATTTCGGAAGAAGTGCGCACTCATCTTTATGCGCGTTTAGAAACAGAGGGACTGCCTGCGCTGCTGAGAGAACTGGAGGAGCGTGACCCCGAATATATGGCGCGTGTGGACACGCAGAATGCTAAGAGGGTGGTGCACGCGCTCGAAATTATCTATGAGAGCGGGCAGAAAGTGAGTGAATTACTCACGGGAAAACCTAAAGAGCGACCTTTTGATATTGTAAAAATTGGATTGCAACGTCCTCGAGAAGAGTTGTTCGAACGCATCAATGTGCGTGTTTCTCAAATGGTGGAACAAGGTTTTTTGGAAGAAGCGAAACGGGTGTTGCCTTTTCGCGAACTCAATGCGCTCAACACGGTGGGATACAAGGAAATCTTTCGTTATTTCGATGGTGAGTGGCCGTTGGACATGGCGCTCGATCGGATGAGAAAGAATACGCGTGTTTTTGCTAAAAAACAAATGACGTGGCTCAACAAAGACACGTCGGTGTGTTGGTTTGATGCAAACAAACCAGCGGAGGTGATGCGGTTGGTGCAGGAAAAATATTTTTCTGCAAAAGAGGTGTGAGTAGTTGGTGAACTATTCGGCTAGTTAGGGTTGCTCATTGGGATAGAGATGGAAGATGCGTTCCATACGTTGCCATTTTTCATCGCTTCGGGCATTGGCCGCAGCACGTTGAAACTGAGCAACGAAGGCTTCCCACTCAGTTTGTCGTGGTGCTTTAGCCATGCGCTCCATAGCTTCTTCCCACGAAAGGTGTTCTGGGAGGTCTACAATCATGCAGAGATAATGCTCTAAGAGGTAGATTTCCATTTCTAGGATACCACTATCTTTGATACCTTGGAGAATCTCTGGCCAGATGCCTTCGGGAGAGTGGAAATAACGATATTGACGGATGAGTTCTGGGTTTTGCTCCAATTGGAGCATTTGTACGATTCGCATAAAAAGAATGTTGTCGGTTATTCCTAAAATAGATGATACATTGAACAAAGCATCGCGGATGTTTTGCGGATGAAAGTGGTTATTCCTCACGGTGCCATAATTGTGAGAGCCATGATTGGTGGCGAACTTCTGCTGCATTGTCCGCAGGTTGCCAGAACTGCGTGCCTTGGATGGTTTCGGGGAGATATTGTTGTGGAACGAAATGCTGTGGATAGTCGTGCGGATATTGATAGTCCGTGCCGTAGTTGAGGGATTTCATCAGAGAGGTTGGTGCATTGCGAAGATGAAGTGGCACTGGAATGTTGCCCGACTGTTCTACAAAGGCGAGTGCGCGGTTGATGGCATTATAAGCAGAATTGGATTTGGGAGAAGTTGCCAAATAGATGGTGGCTTCTGCGAGTGGGATGCGTCCTTCCGGCCATCCTATTTTATTGACGGCGTCAAAGGCGGCATTCGCTATGAGTAGCGCGTTGGGGTTTGCGAGACCGATGTCTTCGCTTGCACTGATGACTAAACGACGGGCAATAAACTTGGGGTCTTCTCCTCCAGCTATCATTCGCGCTAACCAATATATGGCAGCATCGGGGTCGCTTCCTCTGATGCTCTTGATGAAGGCTGAGACGATGTCGTAGTGGAGTTCTCCTTCTTTGTCATAAGCCATCGGATTTTCCTGCAAACGATGGGTGACAGTGGCATTGTCGATAAGAATCGTTGCTTCGTCTTCGGTGGCATTGACGAGAAGTTCAAGGATGTTGATGAGTTTTCTAGCGTCTCCTCCGCTAAATCTTAGGAGTGCTTCTGTTTCTTTGATTTCAAACTTGCGCTCTTTGAGTAATAAGTCGTGTTGTGTGGCGTGTTCCACGAGTTGCAGGAGTTCTGTTTCGTTGAGGTGTTGCAACACATACACTTGACAGCGAGAGAGTAGGGGACGAATGACTTCGAAAGAGGGATTCTCCGTGGTGGCTCCGATGAGCGTGATTTCTCCTGTTTCTACCGCCGCTAAGAGAGAGTCTTGTTGGGACTTGGAGAAACGATGGATTTCGTCGATGAAAAGAATGGGATTGGTGGAACCAAAGAATTGTTGTTTTTTGGCTTGGCTGATGACTTCTCTCACTTCTTTCACTCCACTGGTGACTGCGCTGAGTGTGTAAAATGGTGCATTGAGGGTAGAAGCTACTATTTTTGCGAGAGTGGTTTTCCCAACTCCTGGAGGTCCCCAGAGAATGAAGGATGAGATGCGTCCGCTCTCTATCATTCGGCGCAATACAGCTCCTTCACCGACCAAATGTGTTTGACCGATGTAGTTGGTTAGAGAGGTGGGACGTAGGCGTTCGGCTAGTGGTTTCAA
>CAJPLH010000116.1 GCA_905371275.1 Prevotellaceae bacterium | reverse complement strand
TGGGTGTAGATGCTTTGCGTTTGCTGTTGCTTTTGGGGGATTGCATAATGTTTGAATATTATGTGGTTGATAATATAAGTCGTAGAGTAAATGAGGGGCTTTATTCCCCCTTTTTATTTGTTGCAACTATTGTATAACAACCCGGAGCAGCTGTGTCGTTTATGATTCGACTATGTCCTTGACGATCCAGAGGGAAGGTTTGCTTGGTCAGTTCTACGTCGGCTTTGTTATTTATGGTGGAGTTCGGACGGAGCGTGAAGTTGTATTGCAGTCGTTGAAAGTCGAAGGCCGGTGAAAAATGCTTTTCACGTCGTTCCATACTGGGGAGCTCACTTTCAAAGGTGCAATTGATAACTCTCTCCTTATCAGTTGTAAATGGTGTATTTAAGACACAATGATTAAACTGAAAGTTTATGTTCTCTTGCGCATATCTTGCTGAAGTTACTATCTTGATATCATCTTCATTGTAGCCTGTAATCAAGCAGTTTTTAAAGAAGGCTTGAGAAATAGGAGTGAATTGCTGGTGGTAAACATTGGAAATGCTAAGGGCGATTCCTTTTGAACCAATAAAAGAATAGAATTGACCAATGGTGCAATGAGTAAAGGTATGGTGTCCTCCAATAATAGTGACGCAGTTTCCTCCAGCGTTCGTGATTTGAGTGTTGCCGATTTCTGTATTGCACTGATTGAGGTGAAGCGCATCGTTGCTGAAATTGTGAAGAATGGAGTTGGTCAATTTTAATTTGAGCGTGTTCACATCGGATGAGTCGCAACGTATGCCAAAATCTGCGCTGTGAATGTCGCAAAAATCAATGGTATTGTTATAGCTTTGAGGTTTAACAACAACACCTCCCCATTGATTGGGAATGCGGTCATATGGCTGTTGAGAGAACATATACCCCATTCGATCTCCCCTTAATAGTACATTCCGTTCAGCCGTTCCTTGTATGACTAAGCGGCCGTAAACAATTAGTTGTGCCGAGGGATGAAAATAGAGTCGCGTTCCTGCGGTGAGTGTCAGAGTTTTTCCCTCTGGAACCACAAGGCTATCCTTAATGATATAGGGGATGTTGGCATTGAGGATTGTATCATTACTCAAAGTAGTAGTAGCAAATCGAGTTACTCTTTGCCCTGCAGCTTTAAGTACCACGCGATGCACGTTTCCATTCTCAAGTTGGAAAGATAGTTTATCCTCAATGCTTTGCGGAGAACTTTGTTGGCTTTCTGGAGCTGTCAGTTCTACAAAAACTCGTAGACTATCATTGCCATATAGTTCCCAAGTATTGTTGGAGGAATTCGGGCGCAAAAAGGTTCCATTTACATTTACTCTAAAAGGAGAGTGTTCTCCTTTGTTAAGAAAAACGCGAGTAATGCGCACATTTTCAGTAGAGCGATTGTAAATCTGGAAAGTGTATGTGTTAGTAGGCTCTCCAGCAATAACTGTGTCCAAAGACAAAGTGTCAATGCTAGAGTGCAACTTGATGTTGGGCGCAGCAGAAAATCCCTCCTCGCTTAAGCAAGAAGCGAGAAGGGATGCTGCACTAATAATGTATATAATACAAGCTAAAGTTCTCACTAATCATTTATTAGGTATATTCTTTAGAATGTCGAGCAAGTGGTCCCAAACCAACTGAACGGTAGGAATAAGCAAACGCTCATCGGGAGAGTGAACTCCTCTGAGTGTTGGGCCAAAGCTTACCATATCGAGATTGGGATACTTTTCAGAGAAAAGACCACACTCAAGTCCTGCGTGGATGGCGCGCACTTTGGGTTCTTTGTTGAAAAGGCGCTTGTAGCTATCTACAGAGACTTTCACAATCTCGCTTTTGGGGTTTACTTTCCAGCCAGGGTATCCTTCATTGGTGACACACTTCGCACCGCCAAGCTCAAAACCAGCACGTATAACTTCTGCCATATAGGTCAAATTGCTGGCTACGCTGGAACGCTGTGAGGTGTTTACCACAATTTGATTGCCTTCACGCTTGATGTTTGCCAAGTTACTTGAAGTTTCTACAAGATCGTCAATATCTTGACTCATTGCAAAAATTCCATTGTGTACCACCAACAAGCTCTTGACAATGCGCTCTGTTTGTGTTTGCGTCAAAGCATCAGCAGGCACCGCCACTTCTTCTGCTACAAACGTAGCGTCAGGCTCCGTTACAGAGAACTCGTCTTTAACACGTTGACCATATTCTTGTAAATCGCTAGCGAGAGCTTCTAAACGATTGGCAGGAACAGCAACAACTGCGTGTGCTTCGCGTGGGATTGCGTTGTGAAGTCCACCAGCTTGAATATCGCAAAGACGAAGGTCAGCCTTTACTAATTGTTCAAGGAGGAAACGAATCAAAAGTTTGTTGGCGTTGCCGCGTTTCTTATTGATATCATCGCCAGAATGGCCACCTGTGAGTCCTTTTACAGTCACTTCAACTGCTTTGTATCCAGCAGGAACGGGAGCTAGTTCAAGGTCGTATTTTGCTTCAGTGCGTACACCGCCCGCGCAACTTACGAAGATTTCACCTTCGTCTTCAGAGTCGAGGTTGATGAGAATGTCGCCAGACATGAAATCGGACTTCATTTCAAAAGCACCAGTAAGCCCCGTCTCTTCGTCTCGTGTAAACACGCATTCAATAGGTCCGTGCTCAATGTCGCTGGCTTGGAGCAAAGCCATTTCCATGGCGATGCCGATGCCGTCGTCTGCGCCTAAGGTTGTTCCTTTCGCTTTCAGCCATTCGCCGTCAACGTAGGTTTGAATGGCATCGTTGTCAAAGTCGAATTCTACGTCTTTGTTCTTCTCGCACACCATGTCTTGGTGACTTTGCAAAATCACCGTTTTGCGATTTTCATAACCAGGAGTAGCAGGTTTCTTGATTAAAACGTTACCTGCGTGGTCTACTATGGTTTCTAGGCCAAGATCTTCACCAAATTTGCGAAGAAAAGCCGTAATCTTCTCCTCACGCTTTGATGGGCGAGGCACTTGGTTGATTTGCGCAAAGCAATCAAACACAGATTTGGGTGTAAGCTCTACCATAACTTATTTATCTTAGTGAGTTAAATTCTGGACAACTCTTGTTGTATTAGCAAGCTTGTCGTATTTTTGCACTTGCAAATATAGTAATTTAATATGATTCAAATCCTTCTACCGACAATAATTATTGTAGCAATTTCTATTTTCCTTCTTTCTATTGGTATCCTAATCAAGGGGAAGTTTGTGAATATGCACATCAGTGGCAACAAAGCAATGCAACGTCACAAGGTATCATGCGCAACTACCCAAGATGCTGAAGCAAGAATGGAAAATAAACATGCTGTGGCTGAGCGGTTAGATTTATAATACCCAATTGTTCACTATTCCTTCGTATCACTCCTATATTATATATGTATTCTATGAAATTTCTTTCGATTATTGCCCTTGTTGGAGTATGCTCTCCTCTTTGTTTTGTAAGCTGTAGCAAGAAGGAAGCTCCTAAAGGAGAAGCCGTCGTTAAGGCAAACCAAGAAGCTGCAACTAAACCTTCTGGAAGCACCATTGCTTATGTAGAGATTGACTCGCTTCTCACTCAATATGAGTTCTGCGTGAAAGAAAAAGCTGCTTTGGAAGCAAAAACTAAGCAGTATGAAGCACAAATAAACGCCAAAATGGCTCAGTTTCAAAAGGCAAGTGCAGATTTCCAACAAAAAGTACAATCTGGTGCTTTCACAAGTCAAGCGCAAGGCGAAGCTGCCCAGAAGCAATTGATGCGTTTGCAGCAAGAAGGGGCAAAACTGCAGCAAGATGTTCAGCAGAAAATGCTCAAGGCACAAGAGAAGTTTAATAAATCTCTTCGTGATAGCGTACAGTCTTTTCTTAAGGACTACAATAAAGACAAGCGATATGATATGATTCTCTCCAAACAAGGTGATAATGTGCTATATGCTAATTCAGAATTGGACATTACGCAAGAAGTTGTGGAGGGAATGAACAAACGCTATCAAGAGAAGAAGTAGAACTGAAAAACAAGCAAAGTTAGACACACCTTGTATGGTCTGTGCCTTCTCAGCTTGTGTTTGAATCATTGAAATGACAAGGCATTTTATTGTGTAACTTAGCTTTTTAAGCCAAGTTCTTTCTTTAATGCCTAGAATTTTGTAACTTTGCTGAGCTGTTCCCTGAGATAGGAACAGCTCTTTTAGTCTTTACGGCTAAAAGCACTCGTTATATCTACTCATCAATTAAATCCTTTACAAAATGGCAGAATGGTTTGAATGCAAAATCAAGTATGAACGCACGATGGACAATGGAGTTGTCAAGAAGGTCAACGAGCCTTATCTTGTTGATGCGCTCAACTTTACAGAAGCAGAACGAAGAATAACAGAAGAAATAGCACCTTTTATGACAGGTGAGTTTCAAGTAAGCGACATTAAGCGTGCGCGTTATGCCGAGATTTTTGAAACTACTGATGAGTCTGCTGATAGATGGTTTAAGGCGAAACTAACGTTTGTTACCCTCGATGAAAAGAGTGGAAAAGAAAAGAAGTCCTCTCACAATGTTCTCATTCAAAGTGCTGATTTGAGAGATGCTGTTAAACGCCTAGATGAAGGAATGAAAGGATCAATGATGGATTATGTGATTTCATCTATGGCCGAGACAATGTTGATGGACGTGTATCATTATAAAGCTGCAGTTCCAGAAAAAGCAGAGTAGCATTTGAGATTGCTCAACGTATCAACATAGGACGTCTGAAGCAAACTTCTTTGTCTTCAGCCGTCTTATGTTTTTTATATCCCTCTAACGAATATCGTATGACAGCTTTGCAAGAACGCCTGAAAGCAATAAAAGAACAACTACCTCCTGCTGTAAACCTTGTAGCTGTTTCAAAGTTTCACCCTCAGTCTGCATTACTCGAAGCATATAATGTGGGACAACGTATTTTTGGAGAGAGTAGAGTACAGGAGTTAGTTGAGAAATACCAAACTTTACCTCAAGATATTTCTTGGCATTTCATTGGTCACCTTCAAGTAAACAAGGTGAAATATATTGCTCCTTTCGTAGAACTCATTCACGCTGTGGATAGTTTGAAGCTTTTGAAAGAGATAGACAAACAAGGTTGTCGAAACAATCGTCGCATACCATGTTTATTGCAGGTGCATGTAGCACAAGAAGAAGGGAAATTTGGATTCTATCCCAATGAGTTGCGAACATTTCTGGAGGAAGGTAGTTGGAAAGAATTGCCTAATGCTCATATTGTTGGTATGATGTGTATGGCGTCTTATACTGATGATGATGAGCAAATACGTTCTGAGTTTCAAATAGCTCAGCAACTTTTTCTGTGGGCTAAATCCACGCACTTTGCAGACGACCCAGAGTTTGTAAACTGTTCTTGGGGTATGAGCGATGACTATCCCCTGGCCATTGAGACAGGAAGTACAATGATTCGTGTTGGTAGCTCCATCTTTGGGGCGCGCCAATAGTCTTGCAACGTATCAAGAGTGCTTTCTTCAGAAGTTCCTAATTGTACAATCTTTGGGATAAAATTGAAGAGTCCCAATCAACAATCGTTGATTGGGACTCTTTTTATGCGGTTATACGCAAATCTTATTTGCGGCTCTTACCGTAGCGGCTCATAAACTTGTCTACGCGACCAGCGGTGTCAACGAGCTTAGACTTACCAGTGTAGAAGGGGTGAGAAGTTGAAGAGATTTCAAGCTTCACGAGTGGGTAAGTTTCACCTTCGAATTCGATAGTGTCAGAAGTCTTGCAAGTAGAGCGAGACAAGAACATATCGCCGTTAGACATATCTTTGAAGACTACGGGACGATAGTTTTCGGGATGCAAATCCTTTTTCATTGTGGTTAGGAGTTTGTTGTTCGTTTATTAGTGAATAAGCATAGGAATGTCCTGAATGCCACCGAGCGAACACGGCCACGATTCATTGGATATTGGACAAAACTATGTGGCATTTTCATGCGAATCTGCCGAATATGGTCTAAATCGATGCAAAGATACGACATTTCAAAGATTTATCCAAATGTATAAACCAGAAATTCTTTGCAAATATCAAAGTATAGAGTCCGTAGAGTCAACCAGCAAGTGCAAAATCACATAATTCCTTTCTAAAACTTGGGTTTATCTGATTCAAAATCGGACGGACAAGCATTATGACTCGTTCAATACCGTACTAGAATGCACGAGTGAAAGCTATTCTTTTAGTGGCTGAAGACGCATTGTACAAAGTCCAATAATGAAAGCCGTGATGGG
>CAJPLH010000115.1 GCA_905371275.1 Prevotellaceae bacterium | reverse complement strand
ATTAGAACCTATGGAAAACAGATGGATTTTTTTGCACTTCGATTTTGAAAGTGCAAGAGAAAAACTGCATTTTTCGATGCTGAGATGAGTGAATTGAGTGAGGGAAATAGAGTTGTTGTTTGAAAAAATCTAAAATATGGGCGTAAATGGTTGAAATTTAGAGAGTTATGAAGAGGAGTGTGACACTTGTGACAGCAAAAATGATAAAACTCCTGTTATGTGCGCGTACGCGTACGCGCGAGAGGGGGGATTATAGAGCTTTTCACAATTGTTTTTTTCAACTGTTGCAGTGTTGTGCCTTTCAAAGATAATACAACAAACAAGCCGTTGTTTTGTGTAAACCGAGCCGTTGTTTTTGGTAAAACGAGCCGTTGTTTTGTGTAAAATGAGCCGTCGTTTTACTCAAGTGTTGCGCAATGATTCATTGCACTTAGTAGATTTTTGGGAAGGGCAATGCCCAAGGGGAATTGGTATAAGGAAAGAGGGATAATATAAACTGCTCAACAAACAAATAACTAATGACCGATTGGGGATAAAAAGACGAGGGAGTTATATGATTATTGCAAATGAAGAATGAAACAAAAAAGAATCGTCGGAGATACCACATCTACGACGATTCCAAGGGAATTTCTAAAACATAAGCAGCTCAGGAACGAGCAATGCTACGAAAAAGCGGTGCGTACGGGACTCGAACCCGTGACCCCATGCGTGACAGGCATGTATTCTAACCAGCTGAACTAACGCACCGTTGAATTGTGGTGCAAAATTAGGCTTTTATATTCGAATAACCAAATCTTTTTTTGAGTATTTTCTGATGGGGCATCACTTTGGTCTGCATTTTTCGCATAAACAATAAGAAAGTTGTTTCTGCATTGGTGGAAGAGCGTGGGGGAGAGGAGGCACAAAAGAAAGTGTGCCAAAAAGATTTTGACACACTTTATGTTGATTTAGACCAAAAGGGGAAGCATAGAAGATATGCTACAAGAAAAGCCTGAGAAGACTCTGCTGAGATTAAGCCTCAGCAGCAGTTTCTTCAGTAGCAGGAGCTTCTTCTACTTGCTCTTCTGCAGCAGCTTCAGCAGCGGCTTGTGCAGCAGCAGCTTTCTTTTCAGCTACCTTTTCTGCAACCTTTGCGTTAGCAGCCTTTTCAGCTTCGAGACGTGCAGCGAGTGCAGACTTCTTAGCTTCAGCGAGCTTACCTACAAATGCAGCAGACTTGTTTTCCTTTTCTTGCTTCCAAGCTTCGAACTTGCTTTGTGCAGCAGCTTCGTCGAAAGCGCCCTTTTTCACACCACCGCGGAGGTGCTTCATAAGGAGAACACCTTCGTCAGAAAGGATGTTGCGAACAGTGTCAGTGGGTTGTGCACCGCACTCTACCCAGTGAAGGGCGCGCTCAAAGTTGAGGTCTACTGTTGCAGGGTTGGTGTTGGGATTGTAAGTACCGAGCTTTTCAGTGAACTTACCATCGCGAGGTGCGCGAACGTCAGCGATTACGATGCTGTAGAAAGCATAGCCCTTGCGGCCGTGGCGTTGCAAACGAATACGAGTTGCCATTGTTTGAATGGTTTTATGGGGACACGTCCCCGATGAATAATTAAATTGTCTTCGTGCCGTCAACTCGTGACAGCGGTGCAAAGTTACGTTTTTCTTCTTACTTGAACAAGTTTATTCTTTGTTTTCTTCCTTATTTTCTTTAGATTACATCCCCAAAACAGGAGGTTGATAAATTCAGCTTTGGTTACATACTTCTGTACACTCTCTTCAGTCTTAATCTCAATGTCTTATTTTTTTGTTCCTCTATCAAATACGAAAAGGAGATGCTGCAAAAACGAGTTTTGCAACATCTCCAATCTGAATGAGGGTTTCTAGTCGTGACTAGATTATTTCAACACGCTTTGTACTTTCTTCGCCGTAGCGTTGTTGGGGTCTAATTTGAGAATTTGGGTGGCTAATTCTTTACACTTTGCGTCTTCTTCTCTCTTGAGGTGATAAATCATTAAGTAGGTGAGAGCCGCCTTCTTTTGGTCAACGTAGTCAGGATTATTGCCAATGAGATCGATGGCTTTGAGGTAGAATTCGCGTGGTTTGTCTTCGGCCTTTTGTACATCGGTGATCCAAAGTTGAGCGCGATAGAATGGACCAACGTAGTTGTTGGGGAGTTCTGTCATATATTGCTCAAAGACTTTGTCGCCTGCTTCAATTAATTTGTTGCGTTCTTCGTCAGAAGTGGCTTGGTTCTTTGCGGCGATGTAGGTAAGACCAAGGCTGAAGCGGTCTTTGCTATCGGCTTTTTCACCACGAAGTTTGATGTATTTTTCCATATAAGGAATAGCTTCGATGGCTTGCTTGTTGGTGCGCATCAAAGTGGCAATCTCCTTGTAGGTGTCAGGACGCAAAGAATCCTTTTCTGCTGCTTTCTTATAATAGCGGATGGCAGCATCTTTGTCGTTGAGCGCCTCGTTGAAATAGCGCGCTGCATACTGATAGTCAGTGTAGCGATATACGCTATCGGGGTATTCCTTGTTCTCGATGTAGGCAATGTCTTCTTTAGCCTTTTGGTAGTCCATCGTTTCGATGTCTGTGAAGAAGAGAAGGCTGCGGAGAGCAAAGTTCTTAGGATCGAGAGGAAGGAGTTTTTGTGCAAGTTCTTTGATGGTGAAAGCATCTCCTCCGGTGAGCATCAAGGCAGTGAGATAGTTTACACCAGCGGGCACGTTTTCGAGCGTGAGTTCTTTGGTGCGGTCAAAGACGGTTTTGTAAGCCTTTGCAGCGTCCTTGAAGGATTGGTTGGTGTAGGCAATATCACCCAATTCCTTGTGAGCATCGAGGTTTTCAGGCTCTTTCTCGAGGATTTTTTTGAGTGTTTCTTGTGCAACGATGGGGTTTACATATTTGTAAACGCGTGCAGACAATTTGAGAGCTTCGATGTTGTCGGGTTCATAGTTCAACACTTCATCAAACTTTTGTCCTGCGCCACCCCAGTCTTTGCGAAGGATGCAAACGCGACCGCTCAACATCAAACCAGGCACGTAGGTGGGATCGAGTTGATAAACTTGTTTTGCACATTGGTTGGCGCAAGGATAAATCTTTTGATCCAAGAAGAATTGACCAACTGCAGTGAGTTGTTCCTTATCCTTCTTTACTTTTGAAAGCAACTTTGCGAAGGACTTGTTAGCGGCTTCTGGGTCGTTAGTTTGATTTGCTATAACCTCATTGGCCATTGCCTGAATACTGGCTTCCATAGGGACAGGGCTGTTGGCCTGGTTCTGCGCACTTGCAGCACCAAAAGAAAAGGCTGCAAACAGTAGGGCTAGGATAAGATTTTTCTTCATAGAGTCTTCTATTGATGTTTGTTTGTTCGAAATTAAGTGGATTGCTCGGTCAAGAATATTGTTATTCTAGCAAGCAATTCAACTGCAAATATAAGTAATTTCCAATAAACTAAAGGCGTTTAGCCTGAAAAACTTGACTTGTAAGTGTTTTTAAGAAGCGATTACGTATATAATATGGTGAAAAACACGTTTTCTCGACAAAATCAATTATATTTGCATTCTCATTTGTGACGCACTGATGAAGGCGTCCCATCAACTCTAGATTATTATGCGTAAGAACCTTTTATTCCTTGCAGCATCTTTGCTGCTCGCAACTACAAGTTGTGCTTCTAAATCGAATCATAATACTCCTGCTGCAGAGCAAGAACAGACCGCGTCTGCTGCCACTGTGGATGTGGGCAAAGATGTGAAGATTGTTCGCCACAATGCTGAACAAACGGGGCACGAAGTTTTTGAAACCATCAAGAAGAAATATGCTGGTAAGGTGGTGTTGTTTGACTTTTGGGCAACTTGGTGTCCTCCTTGCCGTGCTGCAATGAAGGACATTGACGAAATTAAACCTGATTTGCAAAAGAAGGGAGCCGTGTTTGTGTATATCACGGGTGAAACTTCTCCCGAAGGTGAATGGAATAGTTTCATTAAATCGGTTAGCGGTGAACACTTTCGTTTGACCGACAAGCAATGGAATGAACTTGGTGGTGAATTGAATATGTCGGGTATTCCTGCTTATATGCTCTTGAACAAGGATGGTAGTGTGGCCTTCTCTAATGTTTCTGAAGGTGGCTATCCCGGCAATGATATTATTAAAAATCAAATTGAAACAGCTTTAACGAAATAGTCAATGTTGTTTACCTCTTATCTCCAATCATTAGGGCAATATCTTGTCCTAATGTGGAGAGTTTTCGCTCTTCCAGAACGTTTTCGTATGTTTTGGAAACAATATGTCAAAGAGATGGCCGCATTGGGAGTGGACTCCATTGCGATTGTTTTGTTGATTTCTTTTTTCATTGGGGCAGTAATTTGCATCCAAATTAAACTCAACATTGAGACCGCTTGGATGCCTAAGTGGGTGAGTGGCTATGTGACACGTGAAATTATGCTGTTGGAGTTTTCCTCGTCCATTATGTGTTTGATACTTGCCGGAAAGGTTGGCTCAAACATAGCTTCGGAATTAGGCACTATGCGCGTGACACAACAGATTGATGCACTAGAAATTATGGGTGTAAACTCTGCGTCTTACCTCATTCTACCTAAAATTCTGGGTATGCTCACGATGATTCCTCTGTTGGTGGTGTTTTCCACCACGAGCGGTATTGTAGGGGCTTATGCCACGGCGTATATAGGACATATTTTGACGCCAGCGCATCTCACAGCAGGTATACAACACGAATTTACACAGTGGTATTTCTGGATGGGCGTAATTAAAAGTTTTGTCTTTGCCTTCATTATCTCCAGCGTTTCAGCATATTATGGCTATCGCGTGGAGGGAGGTTCGGTTGAGGTGGGAAAAGCTTCGACTAACGCCGTCGTTAGTTCTTCGATGCTCATCTTGTTTTCGGATCTCTTTCTAACACAACTGCTCTCATGATTCAACTAATCGATCTTTGTAAGGACTTTGAGGACAAAAAGGTTCTAAAAGGCATTGACACTATCTTTGACGCGGGAAAGACCAATTTGATAATTGGTCAATCGGGTTCGGGAAAGACGGTGTTGATGAAGTGTATCGTGGGACTTTTTGCACCCAGTTCTGGACACATACTCTATGATGGTCGCGACATTGTGCGAATGACAAAGAAAGAGCGTGTGTTGCTGCGTCGTGAAATGGGGATGATTTTCCAAAATGCGGCTTTGTTTGATAGTCTGACAGTGGAGGAAAATGTGATGTTTCCACTTGATATGTTTTCAGATGATAGTTATAAGGAAAGAGTACGCCGCGCCAAATTTTGTCTTGAACGTGTGAATTTGGGCGATGCTGGGCATAAATATCCTGGAGAGATATCAGGAGGGATGCAGAAACGTGTTGCCATAGCGCGTGCCATAGCACTCAAACCCAAGTATCTCTTTTGCGACGAACCGAACTCGGGACTTGATCCTAAAACTTCTTTGGTGATTGATGAATTGATTGAATCAATTACGCAAGAATACAACACAACGACCGTCATCAATACTCATGATATGAACTCGGTGATGGGGATTGGGGATCACATTCTTTATATCTACGAAGGTCATCGCGAATGGGAAGGAACAAAAGACGAAGTGATGACAGCGGACAATGAGCGTTTGAATAGTTTCATTTTTGCTTCTGACTTGTTCCGTAAGATTAAAGGCGCTTTCTAGTGTTCCTTTGTTAGACGTCGTGATTAAAGACAATTAAAACAGATTGGTTATGCTTTTCTCCTCTGCAATTCCTTATATTGAAACGCTGTTTTATTCGGTGCCTTTGGCTATACTTCCTTTGCTGAATGCAGAGGCTAGAATGGATTTGTTGGATTTGCAAAAATCTCAACACAGAGCGGTGGTCAATAATAGCTTAGGCGGTGAAACGTCTTTGGAAAAACTAGACGAAAATGGTCTGACATTGCGATATACTTCTGCCTCGTTGTGGAGAATGGAGTTGCAGAAAGATTCTACAATCAAGGTGACACGCACATTCTTCGCCAAAGACACCACAGAGACGACGAGGATTTATAACTTGAAATGGAAACTCATCAGCAAACCATCCACAGCTAGCAAACTCCAATCGGTCGTTAGATCCTAATCAGATTTTATTTGATTGTTGAGCTGATAGTTTGTTGTTAGCTCGAAGGCGTAGCGGGCTACGTTGAGAACAAACTAATAATATAAGGCTGCACCCGAACTTCTGTTAGGTGCAGCCTTAATTGCTGAGAAGGAGCTAATGAGGGAGAAGTGTTACTTTTTTTTCTTCGTTGTAGTCTTTCTTTCACCGAGTTCTACGGTGTAGGAACGGTTGA
>CAJPLH010000114.1 GCA_905371275.1 Prevotellaceae bacterium | reverse complement strand
AATAGTCTTGAGCTGAAAACTCAGAGAAATATGTCCTTGATTTCTCGTTTGCAGTGCAAAAGTAGTACTTTATTTCGAATTAAGCACTATCTTTGCAGAGAAAATTTCAAGAAAAAATGAAATGAAGAAGATTTTAGGTGTAGGAAATGCGCTTGTAGATGCTTTGTATAAAGTGGATAATGAAAATATAATCAAAGAGTTAGGCATCTCTTTAGATGGTATGACACTAATTGATGCAGAGCGGAGAAAAAAAATCGTGGACAGTCTGCAAAATGTGCCTTTTGAATGTAGAACCGGTGGTTCTGCGAGCAACGCAGTACATTGTGTTGCGGCTTTAGGAGGAGATGCTAGTTTTGTGGGACGCACAGGGAATGACGACAATGGACGATTCTATGCTGCATCGTGCGCGCAAGCTGGAGTGAAGCCTTTGACCACTATCTCGGAGGAGATACCCACAGGAGTAGCAACCACCTTTATTTTACCTGATGGACGCCGCACTTTTGCCACTTATCTGGGGGCAGCCGCCACGGTGAGCGCAGAAGATTTGTTTGAAAAGGATTTTGCGGCTGTGGATTATCTCTTCATCGAAGGATATTTGGTGCAAAATCACGCGCTTATCCTTCGTGCCGTAGAGTTAGCGCAAAGCAATGGGGTGAAAGTGTGTTTAGACTTGGCATCTTGGAACATCGTAGAAGAAGAACACGACTTTTTTAAACAATTATTGCCAAAGATAGACATAGTGTTTGCTAATGAAGAGGAAGCACAAGCTATGACCGGAACAACCGGTGAAGCGGCCGCAGAATGGTTGGCAAAAATTTGTCCAATTGCGGTGGTGAAATGCGGTGCAAAGGGAGCTGTGGCAGTGTCGAAGGACGAAGAAGTGAGCGTGACTGCAGAGAAGGTGGAAAAAGTGGAAGACACCACCGGCGCAGGCGATTTCTTTGCAGGCGGTTTTCTCTATGAACACGCGAAAGGAGCGACTTTGCAACAATGTTTACAAACCGGCGCACGCTGTGCCGCTGCTGTGATTCAAGTGATGGGCACGCATCTGTCTGCCGAAACTTGGATAGAATTGCGTCAAAAAAGCGTATAAGAATAGCAAGTAAGCGTGTAAGGTGCATTTTTTGATGAAATAAGCGCGCAGTAGTACAAGAATTTCTCAAAAAGGCCGTAACTTTGTAGACACACCCTGTGTGCTTGCGTCAAATCGTGTGAAGTGCATGGTTCGGTTCGTGTGGAAAAATAGCAAAATGATAAAAAGATATTTCCTCCTGATTGTTCTATTTTGTGGAGTAGGAATGCAGATTTCCTACGCACAAGAGTCGCATAATTTCAAAACCACCAAGGCTTTGGATATCTTCAATGCGCTCTGTGAAGAATTAGACCTCAGCTATGTTGATACGCTCGATGCAGAGCAAATCACAGAAGATGCCATTCTATATATGTTGCATCGACTTGATCCTTATACAGAGTACTATAAAGCTTCTCGCACCAATGAACTGAAAACGCTCACCACAGGCAAGTATGCCGGAATTGGTTCTCCCATCCGTTTTCATAAAAGCAGTGATCGCTGCGTCTTTGATGGTCCCTTTTTGGGAATGCCAGCGCGCTTAGCTGGTTTGCGCACGGGAGATATCATCATGAAAATCAACGACAAAGATGTCGGTGTGCGTGGAAAACAAAGCACTTCAGACTATTCTACCAACATCACAACGCTATTGCGCGGTGATGCGGGTACGAAATTGACGATTACCATCAAGCGCCCTGGGAGAGAGAAACTGTTGCGTTTCCAATTGGTGCGACAAATAATCAAAAAGCAAAGCGTTCCTTATGCTCAGCTGCTCCCCAATCACGTAGGTTATGTGGTGCTAACTGGCTATCAAGAAGACACCTCTCTCGAATTGCGCAAAGCGGTTGAGCAACTCAAAGCTAAGGGTGCACAGCGTCTAGTCTTGGATTTGCGCGATAATGGTGGAGGTTTGATGGAAGAAGCCGTGAAAGTCGTGAATTTATTCATTCCTCGAGGCCGAAAAGTACTAGAAGTTCGTGGGAAAGACCCGATGCAAAACAGTGTTTTGAAAACCACACAAGCCCCTCTTGATGACAACATGCCGATGGTGGTGCTGGTGAATGGTGGAACTGCCTCTGCTGCCGAAATCACTTCGGGCACTTTCCAAGATTACGACCGTGCAGTCATTGTGGGAGAACGCACCTATGGCAAAGGTTTGGTGCAATCGCAGCGTCCACTTCCTTATGATGCGATGCTCAAACTGACCACGGCAAAGTATTACATCCCCTCTGGCCGTTGTGTGCAAGCTTATGATTTCAAAAATCGTGGCGAAGACGGCCAACCCCGCCATTTGCCCGATTCACTCTGTAAAACCTTTAAGACGAGCAACGGCCGCGTGGTGAAAGACGGTGGTGGAATTACACCAGACGTTACCGTTCCTTTCGACTCCATTCCTGATTTGTTGGGAGATTTAGCGTTGTCTGAAGAGTTTTTCGACTATATTGTGAAATATCTTAACACGCATCGCGAGTGGGAAGCACCAGCATCGTTCCGTATTTCTGATGCAGACTTCCAAGAATTTCTCAATCATATGGGAAAAAGTTCCTACAACTATCAGACGCAAACCAAGCGTGTGTTTGAACGTCTGAAAGAAATCTCCGATTCTGAAGGATACAGCGATAACATTCGATCAGAATTGGCTGCTTTGGAAGCAAAACTCAAACCCAATTTGGTGGACGACCTTAAACGCAACGAAGTGGAATTGCGAAAACTCATAGCGTACATTCTCGTTTCTTACCACTATGGAGATGAAGGACTCTATGCTTATAAAATCAATGAAGACAAAGCTGTAAAAGAGTCCATCGACATTTTGTTAGACAAAGAACACTATCATAAATTATTGCACAAATAGCCACTATTTCCACATAACACAAACCCTCACCCCATTCACCACACATCGTATGAAGATTCTACTTCTTGGTTCTGGCGGTCGTGAACACGCACTAGCCTGGAAAATCGCCCAAAGTTCTAAAGTTGAGCAACTATTCATTGCTCCTGGTAATGCCGGAACCGCAGCAGTCGGCACGAACGTGAACATAGCCGCCACAGACTTCGATGCACTGGCAGATTTCGTCGTGCAACAACAAGTGGATATGGTAGTTGTTGGACCCGAAGATCCATTGGTAAAAGGCATCTACGATGATTTCCTCTCACGCCCTGCCACCGCGCACATTCCCGTCATCGGTCCATCGAAAGCAGGAGCAGTGCTCGAAGGTTCAAAGGACTTTGCCAAAGCTTTTATGCAGCGTCACCACATCCCCACTGCAGCTTATCAAACCTTTGATGGCACACAAGTCGAAGAAGGATGTCAATTCTTAGCCACACTCTCCGCACCCTACGTGTTGAAAGCCGATGGACTCTGCGCAGGAAAGGGAGTGTTGATACTTCCCACCCTCGAAGAAGCCCAGAAAGCCCTCAAAGAAATGCTTGGAGGACAGTTCGGCAACGCCTCTAGTCGCGTCGTCATCGAAGAATTCCTCTCCGGCATCGAATGCTCCGTGTTTGTCCTCACCGATGGAGAACACTATAAAATCCTTCCTGAAGCCAAAGACTACAAGCGCATCGGAGAAGGCGACACCGGTCTCAACACCGGAGGAATGGGCTCAGTCACTCCCGTACCGTTTGCCACTCCCGAATGGATGGCACAAGTAGAGCGCGAAGTCATTCGTCCCACAGTCGAAGGATTGCGTGCAGAAGGCATCGTCTATAAAGGCTTCATCTTCTTCGGACTCATCAATTGCGACGGCCAACCCAAAGTCATTGAATACAATTGCAGAATGGGAGATCCCGAAACTGAGAGCGTTATGCTCCGCATCAAGAGCGATTTGGTGGATCTTCTCGAAGGAGTTGCCGAAGGCAATCTCGACCAGCGTGAAATCGTCTTCGACGAACGCGCAGCCGTCTGTGTCATGTGTGTAAGCGGAGGCTATCCTGAAGCCTACGACAAAGGATTCCCCATTGCCAATGCAGCCGTAGAAGGCAGTGTTGTCTTCCACGCAGGCACCGCACTGCAAGACGGCCAACTCGTCACTGCAGGAGGTCGCGTCATCGCCGTGAGTTCTTATGGAGCAACCCGCGAAGAAGCACTTGAAAAGTCAATGCGCGGTGCACAACAAATTGAATTTGAGAAAAAATATTTCCGCAGAGACATCGGTTTTGACTTGTAACGAGGTACATAGCGTCAGGGGAATGCGCCAATCATTCAACACATTTCTGTCTGATAGATTGACCATTCCCCTCACCTCCTTTTAAAACTCAACCTTCCCTAATGCGCACATCGACCTTCCGCCATCGCGTTTCCGAAAGTATGGCTTCACTACCCATTTTGGCAGTCATAGCCTCCGTTCTCTGGATCATTCCCAACATCCAGAGCGTTGCATTGTGGGGAGGGTTGGTCGTGGTGGGACTGATGTCCTATTTAGTAGTGGCTTGGAATGCGCAATATCAACTCATTCGTGTGCGTTCGCGCATGAATAGCGTCACCCTCCTCTATCTCTTTCTTGTCTTTCCTCAACTCCATCCCCTCGGTTGGCATCTCTTTCCCGCAGTTTGTTTGCTCGGAGCATACTTCCTGCTCTTTCGCACCTATGGAGAGTATTCCCCCCAAGGCTATTTCTTCCATGCCTTCTTCCTCATCGGGCTAGGAAGCATCGTCTTCCCTCCACTCCTCTTCTTGCTGCCCTTTCTCATCTTCTCCTCCAATCGTCACCTTCGGGCTCTCACGGTCAAATCTGCCACTGCCGCATTTCTCGGTGTAAGTCTTCCCTATTGGTTGCTACTTCCTGTATATCTATTTGCGCGCGAAGCCTTGACACCTTATCTTGGTTTGTGGCAAATAGACCACCAACTACAAGGCCCGCTACAACCGTTTCAACCCTCTCATCTCTCCCAGCTCTATCAGCAACTGCCGTTATCTCAATGGGTGGGAACAGCACTATTCCTGGTCATTAGTTTAGTGAGTGTGGTGCACTTTCTGCGCACCGCCTACAACGACAAAATTCGCACCCGACAATATCACTATCTGCTCCTCCTGCAGGTAATTCCGCTAATTGTCATTTTGGGATTCCTTCCTCAGTATTTCACCACCACCTTCCCTTTGTGCATCGTCACCCTCGCCCCCCTCATCGGACACTATTTTGCCCTTGCCAAAGGACGCGGATTGAATCTTTGGTTCATCTTGTGGATCATCCTCTTTTTCTTATACGGCACCGCCAACTACTTTAACTTATGGACGCTATTATCCAATTTCTAATCAACCACGGCCTGTGGGGTATGTTCATTGCCGCCTTCTTTGCCGGTAGCATCCTCCCATTAGCCTCAGAAGTGGTGTTGTCTGCGCTTGTTGCAGCTGGTGTAGCTCCCATAGAATTATTGTTAGTCAGCACCCTCGGCAACACCCTCGGCTCTGCCACCAACTATGGCATCGGCCGTTTAGGACGCGAAGACTGGATAGAACGCTATCTTCGTGTCAAACCCCAAGCTTTGGAGCGTGGCAAACGCTACGTGCACAAATTCGGTTATTGGGGAGGGCTCCTTTCGTGGCTTCCCATTCTAGGCTCGCTCATCACCATTGCCCTCGGATATTTGAGAGTAAATCTTCCACTCACCATCTTGATGTTGATTATTGGAAAATTTCTTCGCTATTGTTTAGTCATCGCAGCCACAGAGGGAGTGCAATCTTTCTTCTAAACATTTCTATATCTTCGTTATGCGTTCAACACTTCGCTATATGTTTCTCCTCATTTTCCCCCTCGTTTTGATGGGGTGTCACGATGTTGTCGACACTCGTCCCGTCCTCACCGTGAGCATCGAACCCTTGCGCTATTTTGTGCAAGCCATTGGAGGAGACAATTTCCAAATCAACACCCTTGTACCAGCAGGAGCAAGTCCCGAAACTTACGAACTCACGCCTCAACAGGTGGTGCAAGCAAGCGATAGCAAAGCTTATTTCAGCATCGGAACCCTTGGTTTTGAGCAAACCCGTTTGCAGAAACTCGTCGACAACGCACCAAATCTTATGGTGGTGAATTGCTCCGACAGCATCACTCTGCTCCAAACCGACCATCACCACGAGCATAAGACTCACTCCACAGACGGCATCGATCTCCACACCTGGATGTCTACCACATCGGGCAAACAGATAGCCCACAATGTGCTGCGGGCTTTGTGTCAAGTGGATAGTGCCAATGCCTCTCTCTATCAGCACCGCCACGACAGTTTGGTGCACCACATAGACTCTCTCGATAGCAAGATTCGCAAAACAC
>CAJPLH010000113.1 GCA_905371275.1 Prevotellaceae bacterium | reverse complement strand
CCTGTTGTTCGGTTTTTACAGCAAACAAGAACGCACACTTTTTGAAGCACTAACCTCGGTGAATGGCATCGGAGGGCAAACAGCGCGAATGGTACTTTCTGCTTATTCCCCTGCAGAACTGACAGAAATCATCCAAAGCGAGCAAACTGCAATGCTCAAAAGCGTGAAAGGCATCGGTCCGAAAGCTGCAGCGCGCATTGTGCTTGACCTGCGCGACAAAATTGGTAATCTGCTGGGAGAAGGCACGCTCGACGTTGCTCCCTCTGCAGGAGGTGGCGTTGCTGCTGCCGACAAAGCTGTGGCAGAAGAAGCCATTTCTGCACTGTCCATTTTGGGCTTCCAACCAGCAGCCGTGCGCAAGGTGATTGGCAACATTCTCAAATCAGAACCCGGACTTGATGTGCAACAACTCATCAAGCGCGGTTTGAAAGAAATAAAATAATCCCTTGCTTTTTTCTTCAACACAACAATTTATCACACTAGTCATCTCTTTGTACTAGTCATTTCATTCACTAATCTTTCACACTATGAAATTTTTCTCTCCAAGTAAATTGCAGCATTGGGTCGCACTTCTCGGTGTGACGCTTTGTTGTATTGCCACTTGGGGAGCAATCCGCACCGCTTTTGTAGCTCCTTCAAACCCAATAGGGACTGAAAGCACCACTACACAAGCCGTGCGCGACAGTGTGCCAGCGCAACGCAAGACAGAGCAACAGCACGTGGTGCCTTTCAAAGTGCGCCCAACATCGAGCAGCAACACAAAAGACGACAAACCCCACTCAGGCGATTTGAAAGATCCGGACAACCTTGTCACGGGACTCTTTTACGATGAAGCGACAGGACTCTATAAATATGGCACAAAAGTGGGAAATCATTTTGTGTATTCTCCCATCTATATGGGCACAGACGAAGTGATGCGAGAAGGCATCCGCCGCTCTATGCTCGACTATTTCAGAAATCGCAATAAAGAGGAATATCGAAGCCAAGGAAAAAACAAATTTGATTTCACCGATATGCAGTTTTCTCTCGGGCCCGCAGAGAAAATTTTCGGCCCGGGAGGTGTAAGAGTGCGCACGCAAGGAAGTGCAGAACTGAAACTGGGGGCAAACCACAGATGGACGGACAATCCGGCTCTGTCAGAGCGCAATCGCAGTGTCTTTGGCTTTGACTTCAACGAAAAGGTGAATCTTTCTCTCAACGGAAAGGTGGGTGACAAGGTGAATATGGACTTCAACTACAACTCTGAAGCCACGTTCAACTTTGATGCACAAAATCTCAAATTGCGCTACGAGGGAAAGGAAGACGAGATAGTCAAACTCATTGAGGCGGGTAACGTGTCTATGCCCACGCAGTCTTCGCTCATTCGTGGCGGACAGAGTTTGTTTGGTCTCCGCACAGATATGCAGTTTGGACGCTTGAAACTGCAAACGATGATTGCTCAGAAGAAAACGGCTGCGCAAACTGTGAACTCACGTGGCGGAGTCCAACTCACTGATTTTGAGTTTTCGGCTTCCGACTACGACGAAAACAGACACTTTTTCTTGGCGCATTTCTTTCGCAACCACTACGACCAGTGGATGTCACAACTTCCAAATGTGCTTTCGGGAGTGACAATCAATCGCATCGAATTGTGGGTAACCAACAAAAATGGAGCGACCAACAACACGCGCAATATCATAGCTCTCACCGACTTAGGAGAATCTCAGAAATTCAACAAAAAGGTGTGGACAGCAACAGGAAATGAGGTGCTGCCTTCCAATCGCTCCAACAATGCCTACAATTTCATCACGCAAACTGCGCCAAAAGTGCGCGACATTTCACAGAGCAACACACAGTTGGATGCGATGGATTTGGTGGGAGGAGAAGATTATGAAAAACTCGAAAGTGCACGTTTGCTGAATAGTTCGGAATATTCGCTCAACACTGCGCTGGGATATGTGTCACTCAAGTCTACGCTACAACCCGACCAAGTGCTGGCGGTAGCCTACGAGTATACCTATCGTGGACAAACCTACCAAGTTGGTGAATTTTCCACCGACATCAAAGACAACACGCAAGCGCTCTTGGTGAAATCGCTCAAAAACACAGCCAATACCCCCAAAATGGGTAACTGGAAGTTGATGATGCGCAATGTCTACTCTCTCGGAGCGACAGCGGTGCAGCGCGAGCATTTCACCCTGGACATCAAATACTTATCAGACACGACCGGAGTTTATTTGTCTTATCTTCCCACACCGCGTCTCAAAGACAAACGACTTCTTTCTGTCCTTGGCTTAGACCATCTCGACAACAACGCGCGACGTGTTCCCAATGGTTATTTTGACTTTGTGGAAGGCTATACCATCGACGCTTCTTCTGGTCGTGTTTTCTTCCCACAAGTGGAACCTTTTGGCAGTTTTCTCACCAAAGTCATTGGCGATTCTGCGGTGGCGCGTCCCTTTGCCTACACGGAACTTTACGATTCCACGCGCACCATTGCCAAACAAGTGGCAGAGCACAACAAATTTGTGATTAAAGGTCGCTACAAAGCCACCAAAAGCGACGAAATCGTCCTCAACACTTCGGGAATTCCTCAAGGGAGTGTTGTAGTGACAGCCGGCGGACAGGTGCTCACCGAAGGCACAGACTACACCGTGGATTATAGTGCTGGTGTGGTGCGCATTCTCAACAAGAGTATTCTCGATGCAGGAACTCCCATCCAATGTTCTGTGGAATCGAACACAGACTATGGGTTGCAACGCAAAACGATGTTGGGACTGAACTGGCAATACGATTTCTCTCGCGATTTTCAATTTGGAGGTTCACTCTTACATCTTAGCGAGCAACCGTTGACGTCGAAGGTGGCAATGGGGAGCGAACCACTCAACAACACGCTTTGGGGGCTGAATATGGCTTGGAAACAACAGAGTCAATGGCTCACCGATGTGGTCAATCGCCTTCCTTTTGTACACACTTCTTCGCCTTCGTCCATCAACTTTACGGCTGAATTTGCGCATCTCATTGCTGGTCAAAGCAGCGAAGTGCAAGGACGTGCTTCCTATGTGGACGATTTTGAAAATGCCAAAACGGAGATTGACGTTTCTTCTCCTAAACAATGGACACTCTCTTCGGTGCCATCAATGTTTGCTGAATCGCAATTCAACAATGATGTGCGTTCGGGCTACAATCGCGCACGTTTGGCGTGGTACACCATCGATCCCCTCTTCACACGTCGCAACTCTTCGCTCACTCCAGGATACATCAAGTCGGACTTGCGACAACTTTCAGATGCGCGTGTGAGAGATATCTACGTCAGCGACCTCTATCCTAATAAGTCTTTGAACTACAAGGATGCAGCCACGCTTCCTGTGCTCAATTTGGCATTTTATCCCAACGAACGCGGACCTTACAACCTCGATCCCTCACTCGACCGTGACGGACATCTCGTCAATCCTACTCAACGATGGGGAGGAATGATGCGTCGTCTCGAAACTTCCGACTTTGAAGCCGCTAATGTGGCCTACATTGAGTTTTGGATGATGGATCCTTTCACAGAAATCGAGGGAAAAACTCCCAACTACACGGGTGATTTATATTTCAATTTGGGGGAGATTTCAGAAGACGTGCTCCGTGATGGTCGCAAATTCTATGAAAGCGGTATGCCAGTGGATGGCGACCGCTCGCAACTGACGCAAACGGCTTGGGGATGGGTGCCCAATCAGAATGCGGTGACGTATGCTTTTAACACCACTTCCGACAGTCGCCGTCTGCAAGACATCGGATTCAACGGATTGACTTCAGAAGAAGAACGTTCTTTCGGACCTTATGCAAAATTCCTGCAAGAGGTGCGCAGTCGCGTTCGTCCTGAAGTCTATGACTCCATTCTCCAAAGCCCATCGGCCGACAAATACCACTTTTACCGCGGTACGGACTTCGATGAACAGCGCACGAGCATTCTAGACCGCTACAAATTTATAAACAACCCCAATGGTAACTCGGTGGCTGCAGAAGCCTCTCCCGAACGCTACTCCACTGCCTACAAAACGACTCCAGATGTGGAGGATATCAATCAGGACTATACCCTCAACGAATATGAAAAGTTCTATCAGTATCGCGTGCAAATTCGCCCTGAAGCGATGCAGGTGGGACAAAACTACATCGTAGACAGTCGCACCATCAATGCTAAAACACGAGACGGCAAGACTCCCGAAACAAAATGGTATCTCTTCCGCATCCCCATTGAACAATACGAACGACGTTTTGGCAACATCAGCGACTTCTCTTCCATTCGCTTTATGCGTATGTTTATGACAGGATTCAACCAACCCGCCGTACTGCGTTTGGCGACTCTGAATCTGGTGCGCGGAGAATGGCGCGACTACGAACAACCACTCTACACCACTGGACTCGGCGGACAATCGGGACAGATGGTGGTGAGTGCCGTGAACTTTGAAGAAAACAACGAGAAAACGCCTGTCAACTACGTGCTTCCTCCAGGCATTAGTCGCAGTTTGGAACCTGGACAAGAACAGGTGCTCGAAAACAACGAGCAAGCTCTTTCTCTCACCATCAAAGACCTTTCGAGCGGAGATGCACGAGCGGTCTACAAGAACACGCAACTCGATTTGCGTCGCTACAAACATCTCCAACTCTTTGTGCACGCTAATGCGCTCCCCGGTGATAAGGATTTGACAGACGGACAAATGAGTTTGTTTGTGCGCTTGGGGTCAGACTATAAAAACAACTTCTACGAATATGAAATTCCACTCACCCTCACTCCCGAAGGACGCTACGGTGGTGAAGTGGGACGTGGTGCGGTGTGGCCGCAGGAAAATATGCTAGATGTAGATCTAGATTTATTCACTCACTTAAAAGCCAACAGAAATCGAAAAAAAGCGCAGGGAACAGCTGCATTCACACAGTTATTCTCTGAATACGATCCTCATCGTCCCAAAAACAAGGTGAGTGTGCAAGGTAATCCATCGTTAGGCGAAGTGCGCACCATTATGATTGGGGTGCGCAACAACTCACGCGCTCCACGCAGTGTGGAAGTATGGGCAAACGAATTGCGCTTACAAGATTTCTCTAATCAAGGGGGATGGGCTGCACAGAGCCAACTCAACGTTCAACTCTCTGATTTGGCAACTGTCAATTTGAGCGGACACATCGAAACCAATGGCTTTGGTGGATTGGAAGAAACGGTTAGTCAGCGTCGCAATGACGACCTTTCTCAATTCTCCATCACCACAAACGTAGATGCCGGAAAATTGCTTCCAGAAAAGGTGAAGCTCACCGCACCTATCTACTATTCTTATTCTAAGGAAGTGGTGACTCCGCGCTACAATCCTCTCGACACAGATATGCCAATGGCGGAAGCTTTGAATGCTCTGCCCTCTGCTGCACAGCGTGACTCTCTGCGCGAACTCACGAGTCGTGTTGTTGTCAATAAAAACTTCTCTGTTTCTGGTCTGCGCTTCAACCGCACCACTCAAGGCACACCTATGCCTTACGATTTGAGCAATTTCACCGTGGGTTTTGCACAATCTTCGCGACACACCGCTGGTACCACGACGGCTTGGGAGCGAGATATGAATTGGAAAATGAACTTTGCCTATGCCTATTCGCCAGGACGTTTTTCATTTGAACCGCTTCGTGGTATCATCAAATCTAAATCTCCTTGGTTGCGCATCTTTAGAGATTTTGGCATCAACTATTTGCCACAAAGCATCGCTTTCAATTCTGACATTTCACGACACTACTACGAATTGCAGGAGCGCGATATGGAAAATCTGGAAAACAAGAGTTTACCGCTCACGTTCTCCAGCGACTTCTTGTGGAATCGTAGTTTTCAACTTCGTTGGGATCCCACGAAAAATATTCATTTCAATTTTTCTTCGGGAACAAATGCCGAAATCGAGCAACCCAACACGCCTGTTAATGAAGCCTTGTACCCCGACCGCTACACGGCTTGGAAGGATTCCATCACACGCAGCATTTTGGAATTGGGACGTCCCTTGGCTTACCAACAAAATGCGGAATTGTCGTGGAACGTGCCTCTCAACAAGATTCCAGCACTCGATTGGGTGACGGTTGATGCTAAATACGCGAGCTCTTACAATTGGACACGAGGCATCGAAAGCAGCACAGGTCAGTCGCTAGGAAATACTATTGCAAACCGACGTGACCTCTCTGCCAATGGTCGCTTCAATATGGAAAATCTCTACAATAAAGTGGAGTTCTTGAAACGCGTGAATCGTAAGTTTTCACAACCAAACAACCACAATTCAAAACCAGAGAAAAAATTCTACGAAAAAGAAATTGTTCTTCGCGCTGACACTTCCTTTATTGTACCACACAATCAAGGAAGCAAGAAACTGCGCGTGATTGCCATTCGCAAAGATGGAACTCGCTATGCACTGAAATATAAAGTACTCGACATCAATCGCATAGAAGTTCTCACGCGT
>CAJPLH010000112.1 GCA_905371275.1 Prevotellaceae bacterium | reverse complement strand
GAATGTCAGTCACCGTTCCTTGCAATGC
Organism: Prevotellaceae bacterium; assembly: GCA_905371275.1. Taxonomy (GTDB): domain Bacteria; phylum Bacteroidota; class Bacteroidia; order Bacteroidales; family Bacteroidaceae; genus Alloprevotella. The sequence goes on along the minus strand of CAJPLH010000112.1, from coordinate 6,428 downwards.
AGGAAATCCAGTGTACTTTAACAACGGCCAACTTGTTGTCGATGCTTTTCTTCGTATGTACGGAGTGGATCTTCGCGCAGCAGGCGCACTGAATGCCAGCTTCTTGGATGTGAAGATGGGATAATACTAAGACATTCATTCAAAACTTTACAATATGAACATGAAAATTCCACCTCAAGCAATGGAGAAACTCAAGGAATTTGCTGTAAAAGCTTTTCAAGAAGTTCTTCATTGGGCAAAGAAACAAGTTTCACAAACTTGGAAAGACCTTACTGATGTACCAGAAGTAAGCAAGAACTATTCAGTATCTCTGCTAGATAAGGCGACTTTAGTCTCTATAATTAAGGAGAATATTGTGCCCAATTCTAATCAAGCTTGTGTCATCAAGCAATCAGATAAACAACACAACTATCTATTTGTTGTGTATGCAAACAATCGAGTGCTCCTACCCAAGGAACAGAATCTAGGAATCTGCATTACTTCTGAAGCACTAAAGAGAGAGGTAGAAACACTCTTTGAAGCTAGCAACGTTATAATCATTGAATAATATGTTAGAAAACATTCTCAACTTCATTAAAACTGCTTTGGGTAGTTTTTTCTCTTTCGTAAAGAGACTAGCCACCAAACTCATCCACGGTATCCTTAAGTTCAAAGAACACATCGTATCTTGGTTCAAGGGCCGATCGTTGGAAAAGGGTAAAGACTTTCCAACTCTTATCAAAGGGAAAACCCTACGAGAGTTGTTGGAAACAGCTCCTGTTCATAAACTAGAGGAAGATATTTTTTCAAAGAACAATAACAATACTGTAGCTCAAGCTGTTTATGACAAAGAGACAGATGAAATCACTGATCTACAGATTTTAGGTGCTGACGAATTAGATAGCGAAACGCAATCTATCTTCAATCAATATTCAAACAATGATATTATCGTTCTAAATTAGAACCATTATGAAAGAATTTATTGTTGCCAGTGCTCTAGTCCTACTCATAGGAGGAGGATTGTATTATGCAAGCAAGAAAGGAAAAAAAACAACATTAGATGTATCTTCCATTGATGAAGAAACCCTTGATGGAGAACTCAAGTTATCAGATGTTGTTGATTTCTTCAAAAATAAAGGTCTAAATAAAGAAGTAGACATACCCTGTCTTATCCATCCCCAATCCTCCAAGGTGTCAAAACTTCATATTACACCAGCCTCCAAACTTCAGAAGGATGGATATTCAACAATCATTGTAGCTGTATATAACAAAACAAAAGATTGCATTACTGACGCACAAATAATCCATGCGAAGAGTTTTGGCATGAAACTGAACGAGATGTTGCAAACAACTCAATCGGATATTATTGTATTATCATAAGTATGCTTCCACTATTGCCTTTTCTCCTCTTTGCGGGGCTTTCGAGTGCTTGTATTGTTCTATGTACTATAATCACAAAGAAAGATATTATAGCTAAAGTCAAAGAGAAGTACTATAAACGCAAACTAAGAGCAAAGATACTTAAGGCTGGAAATAATGCTATTGACGTGGGGATTTTTGACCAACAAACCAATGAATACGTTGGCAAAGAATCATTTATGTCAAAAGAAGGTATTGATTCAAGTCTTAAGGTTGGAATGTTATTATATACATAGCCTATGATAAGTTTCAATAGTGAATCATTCTTGCGAGAAACCAAACAGCAGTTATTTAAGCACCTCTCTTGCATACAAGCACAAGAAGAATTCTCTCATCTCAATTATAACATTGAACTTCTTCTATTACAATCTAAGCAAGATGTAGAACAAAAATATAAGATTACAAGTAATGCTTGTTTCTCAATTCACAAAAGTCAAGGCTTTATTTATGAGCTTAAAAAGTGGTTGGATAACCACCAAGAACGTATTAGTCTCGAACTTCCCAATAACGTTCAGCTTCATATTAAAGCAACACTTTCAGAGAGAAAAATTCAACCAACGAAGACGATGGAAGAAGAAAACAAGCCTAACAACGTGTCTTTATTCGAGCCAATTTCACCAAAGTATTCTTTTGAGCAAATGATATTGCCCGAAGAAGTGAAACAAGAAATTGATGAAGCTCTAAATATCATCAAGCATCAAAATTTGATTTATAAAGATTGGGGGTTTGAAACAGTTGATCCAGTACCTAAAAGCGTGTTGAACTTCTATGGTCCTCCTGGAACAGGAAAAACAATGTGTGCTCACGCAATCTCACATTTCCTTCAACGACCATTACTATCTCTCAACTACTCAGAAATCGAATCTAAGTATGTCGGAGAAGCTCCAAAGAATCTCCAACAAGCTTTTGATGTAGCCAAAGAATACAATTGTGTTATGTTTTTTGATGAAGCTGACTCATTCCTAGGAAAGCGCATTGAAAATGTAACGCAAGGTGCAGACCAAGCTCTCAATTCACTAAGGAGTCAAATGTTGATTCTACTAGAAGAGTTTTCAGGCGTCGTTCTCTTTGCAACAAATCTTGTTACGAACTTTGACAAAGCTTTTGAGTCACGCATTCTAAAGCATATAAAGTTCGAACTTCCAAATGAAGAAGCACGTACAAGAATTATTTCTAAAATGCTCCCTAAGCAACTTCCTTTTAGTTCCAACTACTCCTTTGAAGACTTGCAACTAATAAGTAAAGAAGCTGAGGGGGTTTCGGGACGCGAAATCAAAAGCGCAATTCTTGAAACGTTGCTTTCAAAAGCTACAAAAGAAGAAGCAAATGCGATGTTTGAGATTTCAGACTTTGTAGAACGTTTCAAGCTAAAGAAGCAAGAAATGAATCGTTTAAAAGAAGAAGCAAGCAAAAAAAATGGACTCAATAGTTCAATCAAGGAACAAATAAAATCAGCCATAGAAAAGAAGGAACAAAATTAAATACAGAGTTGTTGTCTATGTCCATTGCAACATAAAGATACGCAACAATGGAATTTCCTTCGGAGAAAAAGAATCAAAACTTAGAATCACAAATTCTATTTGTCCAATCCAAAAGAAAGTATTACCTTTGCAGCAACTACTATGGGGCTGACTGGATTTGACAGCGGTTCGAGGTGGTTAGTAAGCACGCAGTGCGGACGGAAGTGGGCACTATAATCTCGGCTTTCAACAATTTATCTGGCGAAAACAACTTTGCTCTCGCTGCTTAATCGAAGTATAGTAGATTAGCTTTATCCCTTCTCTAGGAGTTGGGACCACCCAAGAGCATCCGCTCCTTTACGTCTTGACATGGTGGTACAGTAAGAAGGAGATTGGCAAGCCAAGCCTCGGTGGTTCGCTGAAATTTTAGAGGATACGGCAGCATATTAGGTTGTTTCCATCGCAGTGCTGCCCGACAATCAAAGGGAAACTAAGCGTGTAGAAAGCTAGTTAGTTCTCCGTTTGGACGAGGGTTCAATCCCCTCCAGCTCCACTTTACGTACTCTGAACAAGAGGAAAACGAAAAATGATTAAATCAGATAATCGCCGTAACTTCAACGAGTTACGGCGATTGTTCGTTTATATGCCTCCCTGTCTGGGAGTACATACAGATACCGCCGAAACGCTCAAAATACTCCCAACTGGCTACAATATGGCTACAGAAAAAAACGACTTTGTAAGATTGTAGCCAGTGATACCGTACAGAGTACGCATAGATACTATATACTTCATTGTTATTCAAAGAATTATGTAGAACTTTGCAGCTGTAAAAAATAGCGCATAACTCACCCTTAACTGGGTTGGAAACACGATTTACTTCTGCACTAAAAACTTGTAAGTATGAAGAGTATTTTCAGAACAAGCTTCTATCTGCGAAGCAATTATTTGAACAAAGAAGGAAAAGCATCGGTTATGATGCGTATCCATCTTAATGGAGAAAGAATTGCGCTTGGCACAACAGGCGTTTGTGTCGATCCTGAAATGTGGAACAGCACATTGGGTAAAGTACAAGGACGAACTAAAGAGGCTTTAGCCACCAACGCACAACTGACGAGCATCAGCACAGACCTTCAGATGATATTCCAACGATTGGAGTTCTCAGAAGAACTCAGCCTTGAACGCATCAAATCGGAATATATTGGCAAACGTGAGGACATGGAGACCGTTCTTTCATTGTTTACCAAGTATAATAATGATATGTATGCACAGATTGGCTGTGGAGTTACCAAAGCCAATTATCGCAAGTTTGACACCTGCAAGCGTCACTTCGCCAAGTTCATTCAAGAGAAGTATGCACGCACAGACCTCAATATTATTGAACTTACCCCGATTGTCATTCACGATTTCGATGTCTATCTCAAGACGGTGGTTGGACAGAGCTTTAACACGGTCATCAAAACCTTAAAGACTTTCAAGACAGTTATCATTTTTGGTCGAAAGGCTGGAATGTTTAATCACGACCCATTCCTCAATATCCACTTCAAGACCAAAAGAGTTGATCGTGGCTTTTTGACAGACGAAGAAGTGGATACCATCATGCACAAGGAATTTGCAACGCAGCGATTGGTAAATGTTCGCGACATCTTCTTGTTCTCTTGCTTTACAGGACTTGCTTACGTTGATGTAGCCAACCTTACTCCTGACAATATCATAACGATGGACGGCAAACAGTGGATCGTAACAGCACGTCAGAAAACTGATACGTTAAGCCATATCCTTCTTCTCGATATTCCTAAGATGATTATCAAGAAGTATGAAGGCAAAGCAAAGAATGGTAGATTAATACCCATTCTCAGCAACCAGCGTATGAACTCTTATTTGAAAGAGATAGCCGATGTTTGCGGTATCAACAAGAACCTGACCTTTCACATGGCTCGGCACACCTTTGCCACGATGATGCTCACCAAGGGTGTTCCAGTAGAATCAGTGTCCAAGATGTTAGGACACACAAACATAACTACAACTCAGCTTTATGCCCGCATAACAAACAAGAAGATCGAGAATGATATGCTTGCCGTATCCAAGAAATTGGATAAGTTCGACTTCGCAAGTGCTCCGCCTGCAAAGCCGACCAAGCGACGTTATACCAAAAAGAGTGATACACCTATTATAAAAACAAATCATTAAGACTTATGGCAACAACAAAGAAAGAGCTTTCTTACTTCCTTCTGAAGCTGGAGGCGTATCTCGGAGAGCATTTTCCAGAGAAAGTGAATGACAATGCATTTGTAACCGCTCGAGCAGACGAGGCTCTGACGGCTTACTGCGATACCGTGGCACAAGGATTTTCCTATCCCGAAGCAGAGACAATGGCAAGCGAGGTACTGTACCACAACCTGCATTTCTCAAAGTATGATACCCTTGTTTCCGTGCTGGAGCAAGAGTTTGAGAAGGAGCTGCCAAGTCCGCTTCCCGAAAGGTTAGCACTAATTTTACTGAACAACAAGGCAATTCAAGCGGTATTTACCAAGTACAAACTCACGGACGACTTTGCGGCAGGTACAGAATACGACAAACTGTACACAGAGTTGACCGGTACCATCGTGCTGCTCATCGAGGTCAATGGTCTGCCAACGATAGGCGGTGAGAACATGACTTGATACTTCAAGTCATCGGGGGCTTTTGTAGTGTCAAGAGCCAAGATAAACGCTCCACTCCACACGTCAAGAGTTTTGTAAACACTTGTCTTTATGTAGTGTGCGCATCTTGTTGTCGCTCTTGAAACTATTAAAAGCCCCGATTATGAATAATCATGAATCAAGACGTGCACACACCTATCTTCATCAAGGCAGACGCATCGAACAAAACCAATAATATCAAGCAGCACCCGACTTATCTCAAAGATTGTAACGCCGCAAGTCGTAACTGTCGCGTCAGTCATTGTAGCTTTTCTGATATTACGCTTCATTGCCAAAGTGATTTTGCAAGTAACCTTTACAATCCTACGTTGGCTGTTATTGGATGCCATCATCGCAGCAATTCTACTCATTGTATATTAGAAATACAATATTTTCAAATAAGAATAGAAAATATTTTTGCAATTTTGCAATATCTCTCAGCACCTTTCTGACAAAACCAACAGGAAGGGAAAACTGGAGTTTAATATTATGAGAAATCGTAATAAATAGCCAAACTCACTCTATTTTGAACTGTTTTAGGGTGATGTTTTGGTTCAAAATATCAAAACAGTTCAGTGCTGTAACGGAAAGCCTGTACATGTTCGTGCATATGCACGTTTTCGCTTTGGTAAGTGGGAATTCGTAAGAGAGCATTGTAGAAGTTTACCAAAAGGTAAAGTCCTAGTCCATTATTGACCAGTAATGGGCGTTTTTATGGGTGGTTATCTCACATTTTGAGATAGCCACCTTTTCTATTTCCCACTATGGGCGTTGCACTTTCGCTTCCTTTCCAATGCTCCACAATATGCGAAATAAAGAAGACGGATGCTGTTTCCCCTTTTCTTTCGCAAAGGTAGTAGGTCGCTTTAGCACTGCGTCAAGGTCAAGTCTA
>CAJPLH010000111.1 GCA_905371275.1 Prevotellaceae bacterium | reverse complement strand
CCTAACCCCGTGGGAAGCTATCGCCGCACCTTCAATCTCCCCACTGATTGGGACAAAAAGAATGTCTTCCTCCATTTCGATGGCATCTATAGCGGTGCCTACGTTTGGGTGAATGGCAAGTACATTGGCTACACCGAAGGCGGTAACAATGACGCTGAGTTCGACATCTCTAAGGCAGTGAAAACTGGTGAAAACCAAGTGGCTGTGCAAGTGATTCGTTGGACGGATGCTTCTTATCTCGAAGGTCAAGATGCGTTCCATATGAGTGGATTGCACCGCGATGTATATCTCGTGGCCACTCCTCAAACTTTTGTGCGCGATCACGTCATCACCGCACAACTTGATGCTTCAAAAGCCTACACCAGTGGGAAGATGGAAGTGAATTTGGAACTCGACAACCGTCACAAACTCAGTGGTACGAAGCAAATCAAGGTGACTTTGCTCGATGCTGACAATAAGGTGGTGAAAACGGCTACTACCGCTGTGAATTACACGGCTGCTGCCACCACGAACAAAGCAAAAGTGATGCTCGATGGTTTGGTAGATCTCAAACCTTGGACGGCTGAAACGCCTTATCTCTACAATGTTGTCGTAGCACAACAAGACGACAAAGGTAAGGAAGAAATGGTGTTCAACACCAAATATGGTTTCCGCAACATCGAAATCAAAAACGGTCTTGTGCTCGTCAACGGCAAGCGCGTTTTCTTTAAAGGCGTCAACACCCAAGACACGCATCCCGAAAAGGGACGCACTATGGATGTTCCTACTATGCTTCGCGACATCTTCATGATGAAACAAGCCAATGTGAACACGGTGCGCACCTCACACTATCCTCGTCAACCCAAGATGTATGCCATGTTCGACTACTACGGTCTTTACATCATGGACGAAGCCGACCTCGAATGTCACAAAAACTGGAACGATCACGGCGCTAGACAAGGCTACAACAATGAAATCATCTCTGGTCGTGAAAGTTGGAAACCTATGATGATCGACCGCACCGAACGCATGGTGTTGCGCGACCGCAACCACCCCAGCATCGTCTTCTGGTCGTTGGGTAACGAAAGTGGCGCAGGCGACAACTTCATTGCTACACACAATGCCGTGCGCGCGCTCGACCCACGCCCCATCCACTACGAAGGCGCTACTAACGCTGGACGTCACAATGCTGGTATCACCGATCTCAACAGTAAGATGTATCCTGAAATATGGCAAGTGAGACAAGCTGCCAACAGACAAGGTACTAACACTGCGGGTCAGCCTTACTTCATGTGTGAGTATGACCATGCTATGGGAAATAGTTTGGGTTATCTCCGCGAATACTGGAACGAACTCGAAAACTCTTCTGTAGGTATCGGTGGATGCGTCTGGGACTGGGTAGACCAAGGCATTTACAACCCCCAACTCCTCAAGAACGGTGTGCGCCGTCTCACCACGGGTTATGACTATCCTGGTCCTCACCAAGGTAACTTCGTGAACAATGGTGTCATCACCTCCGAACGCGAATGGACACCCAAACTCACCGAACTCAAGAAGGTATATCAATACGTGAAGTTTGCTTACAACAAGAGTTCTAAGATCGTCACTGTGACCAATGAATATGCTTTCCGCAGTCTTGCCGGACTTTCTTTCCATTATAGCGTCTTGCGCGATGGAGAAGTGGTGGAAACAGGTACAGCTGAACTTCCTGCGCTCAAACCTCGCGAGCAAAAGCACTTCCCACTCACGTTGAAAACGGCCATCGATAACAAAGCCGACTATCACCTCAATGTGGAACTCCGCACCACTGTCGATGAAGACTGGGCAAAGGCTGGTTATGTGCAAGCTGCTGAACAATTCGTCCTTGCGCAACGCACGGCACTCCCCGAACTCCCTGCTGCAAAGGGCACGGTGAACCCCCTCAAGGTGGAACGCAAAAACAACAAGGTGACGGTGAGCAACGACCGCGTGTCGATGACTTTCGATGCCAAAGATGCACAACTCACTGCTTGGAGCTACAAAGGACAACCTATCCTCTATCCTGGTAAGGGCGCGAAATACGACAATTTCCGTTGGATTGAAAACGAAGCTCCTTACACTAGTAAGCCTTACAACGAGCTAGATGGTCCTCATCAAGTGCCTGATTTCGATAGTTTCGGCTCAGCACCTCAGGTTTCTACGCTGCAAAATGGTCAAAAGGTGGTAGTTACCGCCAAGAATGAAGGACGCGTTTCCAACACGCTCACCTATACCATCCATGCTGATGGCACTGTGTTGCTCGATGCTTCCTTCTCTTACAACTCTGGTAAGCTCCGCCGTCTTGGTGTTTCTATGGGATTCGACCGCAAATACAACAACCTCGACTACACCGCTAAAGGTCCTCAGGAAAACTATGTAGACCGTCAAGAAGGTTCCTTCTTTGGTCGCTACAAAACAGTCGTAGACAGCAACATCGTCAACTATGCGCGCACGCAAACTTGCGGCAACCGCATGAGTCTCCGCCGTCTTGACCTCACCGACAATGAAGGCAATGGTTTCCGTGTCGAAACACAAGGACAAGTTGACTTCTCCATCCTCCCCTACGACGATCATGACCTCGTTGACGTGGAACACTGGTGGGAACTCAAAGCTCCTGTCTACAACACGGCTCACTTCGATGCCTTCCAACAAGGACTCGGTAGCGGAAGTTGCGGACCTGCTGAAACCCTCGAGCAGTATAAAGCTGCAACGCAGAAGATGCCTATGAAATACACCCTCCGTTTCACTCCCCTCGGAGGACTCGTCACTGGTATCTCTTCTCCCACGGTGTTTTCCGAAACTAAACTTCAAATCTCTCAGCCCGACACCAACACTGTTGTGGTGAAAGGCAATCTTGAAGCTTATCACCAAGCAGAGATTTTGAATCTTCAAGGCATGGTGTTGCAGCAACTTTCCCTCACTGCTGCACAACAGCTCCGTTTTTCCACTGCAGATTTGGACAAAGGTACCTACCTTCTCCAACTGCAGCGCACTGACGGCACACACACCACGCTTAAGTTCTGTCGTTAATCTGCTAATTTACTAATAAGACGAGGCTATATCACTCTGGTTGATATAGCCTCGTCTTTGTTTTATGAAAGTGTTTGTTCGTTGTTAGAAAAGTGCTTGTTTGTCGTTAGGAAGAAGGGCTTTTCTATGCGTTGGCGGCATCCCAACCTTGAGCTTTGAGTGCAAATTCGTTGCCATCACGCGTCACCAGTTGTTTACCGTCAGTCTCAGTGGTGATGTGACCAATGATTTTGACATCGGGAAGCGCTTCCACACGTTCGTGGTCGGTGAGGGGCACAGTGAAGAGGAGTTCATAGTCTTCGCCACCGTTGAGCGCGCAGGTCGAAACATTCAGATTGAATTGTTCGGCAGCCACCGCTGTTTGATAGTCAATGGGTAAACGCTCTTCAAAGATGCGGCAACCCACGTGGCTCTCGTGGCAAATGTGGAGGAGTTCACTACTGATGCCATCGCTCACATCGATCATAGCTGTGGGTACGATGCCCGCTTTGCGAAGGTTTTCCACCACATCACGGCGCGCTTCGGGTTTGAGCAAACGTTCGAGGAGATATTCTTGTCCAGAAAAATCGGGTTGGAAATTGATGGCATCGCGTGCTTCTTGTGTTTTGGCAGCTTTCACTTGCGAGAGATAGATTGCCTTTTCGCGCTCCATCAGTTGAAGACCCATATAGGCTGCGCCAAAATTGCCCGAAACGCAAACGAGGTCAGTGGGTTTTGCTCCCGAACGTTTCGCAATGTGTGCAGGGTTGGCAGTACCAATGGCGGTGATGCTGATGGCAATGCCGGTGAGCGAAGCAGAAGTGTCGCCTCCCACAAGGTCTACGCCGTGTCGTTCGCAAGCGAGTCGGAGTCCAGCGTACAATTCTTCGAGATCTTCCACTTCGAAACGGTTGCTCACAGCGACAGAAACGAGAAGTTGTCGAGGAGTTCCGTTCATGGCGTAGATGTCGGAGAGATTGACCATCGCAGCTTTGTACCCCAGGTGTCGGAGTGGGGTGTAGACGAGGTCGAAATGGATGCCTTCCATCAGCATGTCAGTGGTGACGAGTGTTTGTTCGCCTTCTGTGTTGCTGATGATGGCGCAGTCATCGCCTACTCCCAGAAGCGTAGAGGTTTGAGTAGGTTTGAGATCGGCTGTGAGTTGTCGGATAAGGGCGAATTCGCCTAAAGAAGATATAGTAGACATTAGACGTTAGACATTAGACGTTAGGGGCATAGACCCTTTTATGCTCGCCGCGACAAGCGCGGCTCGGGAAATAAAGAAAAAAGAAAACTAGAAGATCTAGAACAATTAGAAGCACTAGAATCCCTAGAAAAACTAGAGCATCTAGAACTTCTAGTTCCTCTAGAACTTCTAGCTCTTCTAGCTAACTAATCTCTAGAAATAGAACCCCAGTCCGAGACGCATACCGACTTCGCTGCCGTGTGAGAAATCGTTGACTGAGAGTTTATAGAAAAGTTGAGGTTCAATCGCGAGATAATGATTCAGATAGAACGTATATCCCAAGGAGAAAGGCAGTCGCAGGTCATTCTCGTTGACGTTTTTGTGCATATATTCCACGCCAGTGCCGAGAGAAATACCATTCGAATCGAAATAATAGCGCACACCAGCCCCAAGGGTGATGTCACTGTTTCTCACACCACGACGGTTAGCACCGATTTCCGCGCGAACCATCCAATTGTCTTCAAAGAAATAACCGCCTTCGAGGTTAATACCTCCATGAAATTTATCTCTGTCGTTGTAACCGATGCCCACGTTGGAAAGCGAAGCATTGATATATTTGGTGTCTTGTTCAAACTGCGCGTGTGCGCCAAGCGTGCATCCTGCAAGGAGGAGCAAAAGGGAAAGAATCTTTTTCATAAAAATATCTTAGACGTTAGACGTTAGAGATTAGATGTTAGAGCATCTAGAACCCCTAGAAATACTAGAATCCCTAGATCCTCTAGATTTTCTAGAACATCTATCTTTAATTATATCTCCAGAAAGAAGGAGTGAAGGGCAGCAGCAAGCCAAAAATCTCAAGACGTCCAGCAATCATCAAGAAAGAACTCAGCCAAAGCCCAGTGTCCGGGAGTTCGCTCCAAGAGTCAAGAGGACCGAGAGAGTAGCCAATGCCAGGTCCCACATTGGAATAAGCTGAGATGCTGAGACCAAGACTGTCGAATACGGGATATCCCAGAGTGACAAAGACAATGACGCCTATGACCATAAGCACTGTGAAGCAGCAGAGGAAAGCAAAAATGCTTTGCAGCACTTCTGGAGTGATGTAGTCGCTGTTGATGCGTAGTGGACGTATGGAGCGTGGATGAAGCACGTGGTGTATCTCGTTGCGCACCACTTTTATGCCTGCCAACACGCGTACCACTTTGATACCTCCAGCTGTACTTCCCGTGCAAGAACCAATGATGCTCACCAAAATCAGACTAATCCAAGTGAGGTGCGGCCAAAGCATAAAGTTTTCTGTCGTAAATCCAGTGGTACTCATCATCGACACCACATAGAAGAGCGACTCTCGGAAACCATGTTCTGTAAAATCCTGAGAATGCCACCACTGACTCAAAGTGCAAATCGCCGTAAAGCCAAAGATGAGAAGAATAAACAGACGCAGTTCCTCATCGTGCCAAAAGAGTTTGAATCTTCTTTTAAACAGCACAAAATAGAGCAGCGTAAAGTTCGTAGCCCCCAGAAACATAAACACCACCGACACATATTCAATAGCCGGAGAGTTGAAATACGCAATGTTCGCCGTGTGGGTAGAAAATCCCCCCGTAGCGATGGTGGCAAAACTATGGTTGATGGCATCAAAAGTGTTCATACCACACAGCCCATAGGCAATAGCGCAAGCAATAGTGATGAGCAGATAAGTGCTCCACAGATAGTGAGCCGTAGTACTCACACGCGAGTGCAATTTTCCCAATTTCAGTCCCGTAGCTTCCGCCGTAAACAGTTCTTGTTCACCAATTCCCAAAGCTGGCAGGAGTGCGAGCGTAAAGAAAATGATGCCCATTCCCCCTACCCAGTGCGTCACACTGCGCCAGAGCAAAATAGAGTGCGGCAGCGAATCAATGTCGGTGAAGGCCGTCGACCCCGTAGTGGTAAATCCCGACATCGTCTCGAAAAAAGCCTCCGAAACCCGATGCAGGTGCCCACCGAAGAGGAAAGGTAGCATGCCCAGTGCACAATAAATGAGCCAGACCATGGCAACAATGAAAAAACCATCTCTGCGTTCAACGCGAGTGGGGCCTTTTCCGCCGAGCAATCCTAAAATCACGCTCAGCGCAGCACAGATGCCGATGGGAATCAGCCAAGTGCTGTGATGATGTTCACCATAACCAATGCCCACGAGCCAGCACACCATAAAGAGAAGACCTTCGAGTCCAATCAATCCTGCAAAGGCGCGTGCAATGATGCGATAGTTTAGCATAAGAGAGGATTATAAGAGAA
>CAJPLH010000110.1 GCA_905371275.1 Prevotellaceae bacterium | reverse complement strand
TTTCATCAAAACAACACGTCGGTTATTGATAAACCTCCTATGTAGAATAATTCAGTAACATTGTTGTCGAAAAAAGAAACAACCACAAATTAAAAAGTATAAGCAAGCGACACGAATATAGACGGTATTTCTACGAGGTAGAAGTAGAACCAATATAAACAGGTAAGACGCGCTCAGTAAACCATTGTGCGCTATCTGGAGCATAACCATTTAGTTTAGGGAGGTAATCAAACAAGTACAAAAGCATCTCGTCACTAACTAGACCTTCCCATTTGGCTTTATATTGATATAAACCTGCCGTGCGTGCCCATTCCTTTGCTGTTTGCAGTCTGTCGGATTCCCCTCTGACAAATAATTTTTCTGCAAGCCAAAAGCCAAAGCCGAACCTTTTCTTTCCTAGTTCATCTGGGAAGTCTTTTTCTCCCTTATAATATCTGCATTGTTTGAGCCTATCTTCTCTAGTCATATTATTGTGGTTGAATGTATTATGATGGAAAAATAATCAATCTTTTTCCAAAAAGGTTCGATGTCCTAAAGTTGCAATTCGCTGATGAGGAGGTCGCGCATCAAACGAGCGAGAAGCGGGGTGAAACCAACGTGGTGGAGTTCTCGAATGGCATCATCAAACAAATTTTCTGGGACAGAACCAACGTGTTCTTGTTCGAAACAAGCCATATACAGTCGAGTGGCCATTGAATGGTCGCCCAACAACAGGGCACAATGTGCGGAGAAGAACAGAATGTCTGACGATTCTGGATGTTTTTCCAACAACGAAGCATATATTTTTTGGGCTTCTTCCAAACGCGCCATCATCAAATAGCATTGGGCTTTCAACTGAAGGGCTGCAAAATGCTCGGGTTCGTGATAGAGGATTTTGTGCAATTGGTCGAGGGCATCGCTATAGAGTTGGAGATCCAGGAAACGCTTCGCTAAGTTTTCAGCGAGTTCTAAATCATTGGGCAACATTTGCTCCAAACGAATCCACAAAACAAGGGCGTCTTCTGGTCGTTGCAAGGCATCATAGCAATTGGCAAGCAAACGCAATAGTGCTTCGTCCTCTTCTTCAGCAACTATGGGTTCTAAATACTTGACGGCTTCGCTGAATTGCTGCGTGGCGTGATGGCATTGTCCCAAACGCAGGCGCACATCACGATGCTCTTGTGGAAGCTGTTGGAAAAAGTCTAATGCGTGAGCATAGTCTTTGATGGCGAAAGTAAACTGCGCCAATAAAACGAGGATTTTCTCTTCTTGAAATGCACCACGAAACAGTTCATTGTCGAGCAACATCAGATTGTCGCGATAGGGATTTTCTCCTTCGCTGCGCTCCACAAACAAGTGGAAGAAACGATAAGTGTCGTGAATGTAGGCGATGTAGCGTGCTCTGAGGGCACGGGCTTCCAAATTTAAGGATTCAGGCAAAATTGGGTTCGTGCCGTCAACAGGTTGTTGTTCCATTTGCTGAAACACCCAGAGGATTTCTTTGGGAATCTCAAGGGAAAGCACGGTGGATTCCCCTTCTGGCATAGACACTTCATTGGGCATTGCTCCTTCTTTGTCTCCGATGATTTGATCTAAATCATCTCTCATATTTTCCAACAACTGTTTGCGAGCTGCCTCAGCTTCTTTTTGCAAATAGAGGTCGGTGATTCCTAAACTGTGCTTTCCAAATCCGAAGAATGGGTTGCGAGCTTCCTCAGAAGGGGTATCGGACTGTGTGTCTATCAGGATGGGGATGAACCAACGGAAGGCTTCGTTGAACTGGTCAGTTCTGCGATATAGTCTTTTGAAATCTTCGAAACCGATGTCTACTCCAGCCAATCCTCCCAATAAACGCTCGGAGAAAGCTGACGAGACTTTCTGCTTCAAATCATTGATCATTTGTGCGGTGGACATATTGGCGTCAGACGAAAACAATTCTTTCATCGATAATGCCATACTTTTGGCCGACTTCGCAGTTGCCAACAAGATGGATTGCACAACACATAAATCCATTTTCCACGCTGCACTTGTCACCCACTCTTTCCACTGGTGCACTAAATGGGGAAACAAGGCTATCTGTGCGGTGTGGTGCACTCCCACATACACCAATCCCACACAAAGGCGGACGCGCAACAAGGGCGACAACGCCTTTTTCGTTTGACGCAAGAACCAAGCGCATTGCACTGGGTCGAAACTTGACAACAAATTGAGGGTCACGGCTGAATAGATGGTGGCTATGCGTGCACACGCATCAGCGGCGTCACCTTCGGACATTGATGCTTCTACAACTTTCTCCGTTTCTTTTGTCCATTGTGCTGCACAATACAACCGCTCAAAGACGACTTTATCGTCTTTTGCTGTGAGAAGTGCCTCCTCTAGAGGTGCATCGTCTGCGTATTTCTTCCACAACTTGGCGCGGTGTTGTTGGGTCTTCTGTGTCGTGAACTTATGATGAAACGTTTGTCCCAGTTGATAGATACGCAAAAAGATAGCTTCTGTTTGCTCCTGATAGTTTGCATCGATGGCACCTTGGCGGAAAGCGTGCAACAGTTGCTGGTAGTCGGAAGAGATTTTCTCACATTCTTTATGCTTGTTGCAGCTGGTGACAATGGGTACGAGAAATTTGAGCATATTGAGTGCATCAAACAGGCTGTGTTTGTTGATGCATTTCTCGAAATCTGCACGAAGGGTGAGATAGGTGGACGTATCCATACGGGGGGAAATCTATGAAAAGAAGGGAAAGATGAAAGAAGCGGAAGAGAGGGAGGTTATCTTTTCCATTACCAACCGCACTTTTACGGTATAATGACCGATTAGGCTTCAACTATTTGGCTAGTTTCACAGTTTGATAGCGTGGGAGACGCAGGTGTTTGATTTGCTCGGGACTGAGTTGGTAAGTGCGAATGAGCACACTGTCTAAGACTGCTCCTGGATGGTGGTTGAGTTGCTCAACGGCTAGATTATACACTTGTTGCAACAAAGCAGCTTGCTTCGATTTCTGAGCATTTTGTTGTGCATTTGCACTGAGATACAACGAATGTTGATGATAGGCAGAAGGGAGTGTGGCAAGAACGCGCTGACCGTTGCTTTGGGATTTGAAAGCAAAGGGTTGGGGCAACACGGCTGCATCGATTTGCTCGTTGTCTAACATTTGTTGGCGCACGCGATAGTCGTTGATTTGGGGACGGAGCATATCATCGAATTTCCAACGAAGACTGTCGCGCAAATGGGCGGTGTATTGATCAGAGCTACTATAACGTGCAATGGCAATGGTGCGTTGCTTGAGTTGCTTCAATTCTGAAAGACGCAAACGGGCATTTACCAGCAGTTGCCATTCGCCTTGTAGGGGTATCCAAACGATTTGACCGCGCATCTTTCCTTCAGCAGTATAGTGTTTTTGACGCACGAGGTCGGTGACTCCGGCATCAACGGTTGTGCCTAAGAGGGCTGTATCGGCATCAAACTGTGATTGATAGGTTTTTATGCGCAAAGGGAGTGACAAGGAGTCGGCTATCCCGGCTTCCTTGGCATAATAGAAGGGTAAACTTTCAAAGGTGGGGAGACACGCTATGATGAACGACAAACTGTCGGGAGTTTGTGCTGTGGTTTGCGCAGCAGAGGATCTGGCTTTTTCAGGCTTTGCACCGCAATTGGTGAACAAAAGACTTAGAGAAAAGACTGCGAGGAGGATAAGGAGGGGGAGTTTTCGGCTATTCATAAGCAAAAAAGTTATAGAGCAACGGTGATGGTGCACCGCTGTCCCTATAACTTTATAGTTTTATCGATTAGGATTTGGCGTTAGATTAGCCTTTGATAGCTGCTACACCGGGGAGTTCCTTACCTTCGATGGCTTCGAGCAAAGCACCACCACCAGTTGAGATGTAAGAAACTTGATCTGCCATACCGAACTTGTTGATGCAAGCTACAGAGTCACCACCACCGATGAGAGAGAATGCACCGTTCTTGGTAGCCACAGCGATAGCTTCAGCAATGGCACGAGAACCACCGGTGAAGTTATCGAATTCAAACACACCAGCAGGGCCGTTCCAAAGGATAGTCTTCGCAGGTTCGATGGCAGCAGCAAATGCTTTGCGACTTTCGGGACCTGCATCAAGACCTTCCCAACCTTCGGGGATGTCGCCCACGGGAACAACTTGTGTGTTGCAATCGTTCTTGAAGTCGTCACCAGCTACGCAGTCAGTGCCGAGTACGAGATTTACACCCTTAGCTTTTGCTTTTTCGATGATAGAAAGAGCGAGGTCGAGCTTGTCTTCTTCGCAGAGAGAAATACCAATCTTGCCGCCGAGTGCGCGTGCAAAGGTGTAGGTCATACCACCGCAGAGGATGAGGTTATCCACCTTGTCCATGAGGTTTTCGATGATGCCGATTTTGGTAGACACCTTAGAACCACCCATGATAGCGGTGAAAGGATGCTTGATGTTGTTGAGCACGTTGTCAACAGCAGTCACTTCTTTTTCCATGAGATAGCCAAGCATCTTGTGGTCTGCATCGAAATAGTCAGCGATGACAGCAGTAGAAGCGTGCTTGCGGTGAGCGGTACCGAATGCGTCCATGATGTAGTAGTCAGCATAGCTTGCAAGCGTCTTAGCAAATTCCTTTTGGCTTTCCTTTACTGCCTTCTTTGCAGCTTCGTAAGCAGGGTCTTCCTTGTCGATACCAGCGGGTTTACCTTCTTCTTCAGGATAGAAACGGAGGTTTTCTAGGAGAAGCACTTCACCTGCTTTGAGAGCAGCAGCAGCTTCTTGTGCCTTTGCGCAGTCGGGAGCGAAAGAAACAGGGGCGTCGAGGGCAGCTGCAACAGCGTCCTTGATTTGTCCCAAAGAGAATTTAGCATTCACTTTGCCTTTGGGCTTACCCATATGGCTCATAATGATGAGTGCGCCACCATCGGCAAGCACCTTCTTGAGGGTGGGCAACGCACCGCGGATGCGAGTGTCGTCGGTGATTTGTCCATTTTCATTGAGAGGCACGTTGAAGTCTACACGAACGATAGCCTTCTTTCCGGCAAAGTTACAAGAATCGATAGTCATAATGATATGAATATAGGGATAGATATTTGTTGTTTGGGGTGTTTCTCCTGCTGTTTCTGCTCACTATATATTTAGTTGCAATGAGGCTTTTCTTTTCCTCTTCAACTTGATTATACGTTTGGTCAAGAAGCAACATAGATTGACAAGGCAAATTTACGAAAAACTTTGGTAGCTTTGCCTATTTCTCTAGATATTTTTTCTTTTCTCTGAGAAATCGATGATAATCTTCGGGATTCTTGATGGAGATTATATGACTTCATCGCGATTCTTGATGGAGATTATATGACTTCTTCAATGAAATCCTTATCAACATACCAAAGATAGCCTTTCACGTGCTGTTTTCCCATTTGCTGAATGAGTTGACAATAACGCTTCACCTGGTCATGGTAACTTTGTTGTTGCGCACCAAATTTGTAATCCACCACAATAGCTTCATCACCACGCATCATCACACGGTCGGGACGTTGAGTGACTACTGCTCCTTGCGCATCGCGGGTGAGAATGCTACATTCGCGATAGAGTTGCCAAGTGCCGTCAAACCACGCTTTTGCCACTTCGTGTTCCATAGCTTTGCGCAACATTTTCTTCAATTCTCCAATCTCTTCGAGAGGGGCTATTTTTCCTTCACTAACGGCTGTTTGCAACACGCGTTCCACGTCCTTCTCGCTTTCAATGTCTTCCATCAAACGGTGGAGCAATGTTCCTCGACGTTGTGCAGCAGCGCGTTTTGCGAAGAAGTCGGCATCTTGTTGCACTATGGGATTCACCGATTGAGATGCACCATCGCTTTCTTTTGCACTAACTTCCTCGTTCAAAGCTGCAATAAACAAACGCGCATTTTGCGACTGACGGAATTTTATCTCATTTTGACAAAGCGTCAATTCTATTTTCTCTGTAACTGCATTGATTTTGAACGGATTCTTCACCTTTTCCTCCGCTGCACTACCCTGCTCTGTCGATACGCAGTCTCCCTCATTTGCATCATCTTTTTCCGCAGCTTGCGATGGTGCGACGCACTCTGCGCTGGAAGGTTGAGAGATTTCAAGAAGCATCATTGTATCATCTTCTTCAAACCTCACATTATCTACAGATTTATTCAGAAACAGTTCTTTTATCGTTGTTTCCAAAGCAGGTACAATGCTGTTTGCATTCCCCTTTGGCACACAAATTACCAAATTCTGACGTGCTCGAGTGAAAGCAACATACAGCAAATTGAGATTTTCAATGTGTTGGTCGCGTCTTTCGAGCTCATATTCTTCCTTATAAATGCTATTCGCTGCCAGTTTATTCATTTTCACGGGCAACACAGGAACTGCATCGTAAGGTGCTCCTTTCGGTTCTATCCAAACCACTGGTTGCAAGTTGTCGGCACTGACCAATACCCAATTGCAATAAGGAATAAACACGCTGTGGAAATCAAGTCCTTTGGAGTTATGAACCGTCAGTATGCGCA
>CAJPLH010000109.1 GCA_905371275.1 Prevotellaceae bacterium | reverse complement strand
CGCTTGTCGTGGCGAGCATAAAAGGGTCTATGACCCTCTAATGTCTAACGTCTACCCTCTAACGTCTATATAGTATAGTAATGTCAAAATTCAATTTTCGTCTACATTCTCGCCGATTATGGTTCATCTTTGTAGGCTTATTATTACTCATTTTTGCAGCATCATTTGCTTGGCGCACCTGGTTAGGAACCACGCGCATCGCTTTGGTCAATTTCCAACCGCTTACTTCTGGTCATATAGCCAAAGCCAACGACAATGCACTCATTAGTCTTGAAGACGTTGATGCAGAAAACATCGAAAACATCGGCAAATACGATCTCGTGCTCATCAACGCAATGGGGCTGAAAATCACTGAAGCACAAAGAGCCGAGGTCAAGAAGTTGGCTGAAAAAGGACTCCCCGTGATGGCACTCACTGTGACCAATCCTGCCAACGACATTTGTTCGCTCGACACCGCCACTGCTGCGCGCATCGTAGCCTATATGGACAATGGAGGACGCGAAAACTATCGAAATCTCTTGCGATATGTGCGCAAACATATCGATAAAAAGATACTTTTCGCTCCTGAAGCAGAAGCACCTCGTGAACATCCTTCAAGTCTTCTCTATCATCTCGATCCGAAAAATCCCGAAGCCGAAGAACTAGGTTTCAATTCCGTGCGCGAATATGAGGCATTTCTTCAGAAAAACGGTCTGATGAAAAAGAACGCTCCGCACATCATTGTCACCGGAATCATGGGACAACCCTTTGAATTGGTGGCAGAATTGGAGCGTCAAAACTTTGTGGTTTATCACGTAGATGATGTACAAGATTTCATTGCAAAATCTCATATAGATAGTGTCAGTCCTTCTGCCATCATCAATATGGCACACGGAAGATTGGGAGATGACGTTGTGGCTTATTTACAACGTCAAAACATCCCCTTCTTTGCGCCCATCAACGTGCAGAATGAGCGCAACAAGTGGGAAGAAAACAAGCAAGGACTTTCTGGCGGATACCTCTCACAAACAGTGGGTATGCCCGAACTCGACGGAGCACTCCTGCCTTATGCCGTGTTTGCGCACAAGCGCGACAAAGAAGGTCTGTTGCAAGTCTATGCTATGCCCGATCGTGTGAAAGATTTTGTCACCACCATCGGCAACTACATCTCGCTGAAGCACAAGAAAAATGCCAACAAGCGCATCGCAGTAGTCTATTATAAAGGTCCAGGTCAAAGCGCACTCGTGGCGCAAGGTATGGAAGTCGTACCCTCTTTGTACAATTTCCTCGTGCGTCTGCGCAATGAAGGCTACAATGTCAGCGGACTTCCTGCATCTGCTGCCGAATTAGGAAAATTGATTCAGGCACGTGGTGGATTATTAGGCACCTATGATGAAGGGAAAATGAAAACATTCCTGCAGAAAGGTCAGCCCGAAATGGTGACTCGCGAGCAATTCAACACTTGGGTCAAAGCCAGTTTGTCTGCCGAAGACTACAAAGCCGTGGAGAAAACCTACGGCGCGTTCCCAGGAAAATACCTATCCACCGAAGATGGTCGTCTCGGCATTCCCCGTCTCCGTTTTGGTAATGTGGTGATTATGCCACAACCAGCGGCGGCACTCGGAAATGACGAATTCAAAATAGAGCATGGAGTAGATGCAGTTCCCCCACATCTCTATCTCGCTTCCTATCTTTGGGCACAACACGGTTTCAAAGCCGATGCCCTCGTTCACTTCGGCACACACGGAAGCCTAGAATTCACTCCTCGCAAGCAAATCGCTCTCAGCAATCACGACTGGGCAGACAGACTTGTCGGCACTATGCCTCACTTCTACCTCTATTCCATCGCCAATGTGGGAGAAGCGATGATAGCCAAACGCAGAAGTTATGGTAATGTGCAAAGCTATCTCACTGCACCCTTCATGGAGTCCAATCTGCGCTCCACCTATCGCGATTTAGAAAAAGCCATTCAGCACTACAACGCTCTCTTGTGGGCAGCTGCTAGTATGCAACCCAACGCTGGAAAATCAAGTAAAGCACCCACACTCAACGCACGTCAGCAAGGTGAACTCACCAAGGCGTCTTTGGCAGTCAAAGCCTTGACTATCAAAATGGGCATCCATCGCTCACTAGGATTGGACAGTGTGCGCACCCGTCCTTATACTGAAACCGACATTGCGCGCATTGAGCACTTCTCGGAGGAACTTTCTAATGAAAAAATCAATGGTCGTCCCTACATCTTGGGAGAAGTCTACACACCTGCGCACATAGAAAGCAGTGTGTATGCCATGGCCACTGATCCCATCGCCTACAGTCAGTTGGCTATCGACAAATTGCAACATCGTGTTCCGGCTGATTTTGAACGTAGAGCCAGTTTGTTCACTCAACAATATCTCGTGCCAGCTCGTCAACTCGTGGGACGTTTGTTGCAACAAAGCCAAGTGAGCGACCAATTGATTTGTCAGGTGGCGCACATCAGTCCCAAACAACTGGCTGAATCTCGCGAAGTTTATGCTGCACTCACGCAACCTCGTGGAGGGATGATGGCAGCTATGATGGCGAAGCAAAAAGAAGCTGGTGCAAAACAAGCCCCTTCTGGTATGCCGCACGGAGGAACGGGACATCCTCACGGAAATTCTAATAACTCTCACGAAAGTTCACACAACCCTCACGGAAAATCTAACAACCCTCACGGAAGTTCTGGTATGCCGCACGGACAAATGCCTCCTGCAATGGCGGCAGCCATGGCGAAAAAAGGCCAAGGCGGACACCCTGAAGCCAAAGGTGGTGGCAGTCGCGCAGAGAAAATGGCCAAGATGCGCGCAGCGATGGCAGCAATGGCCAAGAAACCAGAGTTTTCTAAGGAACAAAAGACAATGGCATATGCCGTGGCCGAAGTGGAACGCACCTTGCGCAACGTGCAAAACTATCGCAATGCGCTCATGCAAAGCCCTAGTTTGGAGTTGAAAACTCTCATCAATTCACTGAGTGGCGGTTACACTGCACCATCTCCCGGAGGTGATCCCATAGCCAATCCCAACTCGTTGCCCTCTGGTCGCAACTTATATTCCATCAATGCCGAAGCCACTCCCACTGAATCTGCATGGGAAAAAGGAAAACAGTTAGCGCGCAACACAATTGAGGAATATCGTCGTCGCCATCACGACAGCATCCCACGCAAAGTGAGCTATACCTTCTGGAGTTCTGAGTTTATCGAAACAGAAGGTGCTACTCTGGCGCAAGCCTTCTATATGCTCGGTGTAGAACCTCTCCGTGATGCCTTCGGACGCGTCAACGACATCCGCCTCATCCCTTCCAAAGAACTGGGACGACCTCGCATTGATGTGGTGGTGCAAACCAGCGGACAATTGCGTGATTTGGCTGCTTCTCGTCTTTTCCTCTTGCAGAAAGCCGTGGAAATGGCTGCTGCTGCCAAAGACGACAAGTTTGAAAACCAAGTGGCATCGGGTGTTGTGGAAAGCGAACGCTTGCTCATCGAGAAAGGTATCTCTCCCAAGGAAGCCCGCGCATGGGCGGCTCGCCGCATCTTTGGTGGTGTGAACGGCAACTACGGCACAGGTATCCAGGAGGTGGCGATGGCTTCCGACAAATGGACAGACCGCAAACAGATTGCTGAGGCTTATCTCAACAACATGGGGGCGTTTTATGGCGACCAAAAGCAATGGGAAGACCATCAAAGCAAAGCGTTTGAAGCCGCGCTCACCCGTACGGATGTTGTCATACAACCGCGCCAAAACAACACTTGGGGTGCACTCAGTCTTGACCACGTGTTTGAATTTATGGGAGGTATGAACCTCACCGTTCGTCAAGTCACGGGCAAGGAACCCGATGCTTATTTAGCTGACTATCGCAATCACAATAATATGCGCATGCAAGAAGTGAAAGAAGCCATCGGGGTGGAAAGTCGCACTTCTATGTTCAATCCCACTTATCTCAAAGAACAGATGAAAGGCGGCGAGAGTGCTGCTGCTGGACTTGAAGAAATGGTGCAAAACACGTTCGGATGGGAAGTGATGAAACCCGATGCCATCGACAATGAGATGTGGGATGAAATCTTCGACACCTATGTCAAAGACAAGCACAATCTCGGCATACGCGAATACTTTGAACGCGTCAGTCCTGCGGCTCTGCAAGGCATTTCTGCCGTGATGTTGGAGAGTGCGCGCAAGGGGATGTGGAAGGCTTCTCCCGACAAGGTGAAAGCATTGGCAAAATTGCACACCGAACTTGTAGCAAAATATGATGCTGCCGGCACCGAGTTTGTCAACAACAACAAAGCTTTGCAACAATTCATAGCCAGTAAGGTGTCTTCTGCTGAGGCTCAAGCCTATCAAAATCGCATTGACGCTGCTCGCAACGACAAGTCTGGTAAAGGCACTGTGTTGAAAGCTGAAGATGGTTCGCCCACTCATCAGATTTCTTCCAAAGGCATCACCAGCGGTGTTGTAGTGATAGTTGCCATTATGATTCTCACTGCCGGTGTTATCGTCCTTGTCCGTCGTCGCCGCAATAAACAATAAGCTTTTCTTGTTGTGCTAGAAGTTCTAGAAAATCTAGAGCTTCTAGAACTTCTAGTTCTTCTAGAGCTTCTAGCCCCTCTAACGTCTAACGTCTAAAATGCAAACTCTCGTTCTTTGTCTGATGGTGGCAGTGAGTTTGAGCACCCTGCTCAAACTTTCGCTAGCCACACTGCGAGTGCGGTGGAGCACATTCGCTTTGTGCGCCCTTTTCCTTGGTCTATCATGGCCGTGGGCGGTGGAGCAATCCAAAACGCAGATTGAAGCTTGGCTTGCCAACACCGATTTAATGCGCGACACAGCCGTTGTGTTGAGTCTCGATGTAGCCCTCCTCCTCGCCTATTGTTGGAGAAGTACCAAAGTCAAAGCCCCTCACGGCACCTCCAATTCTATTGCGCCCAATCGCAACACCCTTTTGCTCCATCAACTCTGGCACCATTTCTTAGCCATCTATCCTGGGCTGCTCATCTTCCCCGTTTTGTTCTCCCTCGAAGTCACCACCATCTTCGCGCTCCCTGGCATCGACTTCAGTCTTGTAGCCTGGGGATTAGCCGTAGTGGTAGCCCTATCCCTCATCGTTGTTGGCTATGGATTAGAATACCTCCTCCCCGAACGAGAATTGCGCCTAGAACTCCTCTTCCTGCTCAACGTGTTGATTGCTATACTAGGCGTCATCGCCACAGTAAATGGACGAACAGCCGTGGCAAGCGTGGGAAATGTAGACCTCAATTCCTTGTTGGCGGTCATTGTTCTCTTCCTCTTTTTCGCATTCATCGGCTTTGTGTGGAGTCGTCGACGCTCAAAATGCTGAAGCTCAAAACGCTAAAGTCTAAACATCTTATCTAAAATGAACTATATCTCAGACATTCTCTTTTGGATCAGCACGGGATTGCTCGTGCCCACAGTTGTACTCTTGGTGCTCTTCTTCGTTCGTGCCCTCTTGCTCGTAGGTGGATTTTTCGGACAACTCCTCTCGCGTCGCAAAGCCGATGCACAAATGGACGAAGTGCTCAACCAACTCACTGCGGAAAATGTGGACACTCTGCTCGACAAACTCCCCTCTACCGGACTTGGCATCGCCGCTCCTTTCTATCATCGTCTTGTAGTAGCCAACAGCGACGCACCGCTTCGTGAGCGCATCCTTGCCGAATTCGACATCGCGGCAGATGCCGACCAAAACCTCCCTCGCACCCTTGCTAAGATGGGACCTGTGCTCGGTCTCATGGGCACTCTCATTCCCATGGGGCCCGCTTTGGTGGGACTCTCTTCGGGAGACATCGCCAGTATGGCCTACAATATGCAGGTAGCCTTCGCCACCACGGTGGTGGGATTGGTCATTGGCGCCATTGGCACACTGACCATTCAGGTGAAAAAACGCTGGTTGGCAGCCGATGCATCGCGTTTGGACTTCATCGAAGCCCGTTTGGCACAAAAATATGCTCAAAACTAGTATTACTATTGCAGTACAGCTCATTTCAAAACAAGGCATTTTATGAGTAGAAAAGTTGGAAAAAAGCATCGTCGCCTGCTCGGCGGTGATGAAGACCACGACATTATGGGCAGTGTAGCCAATCTTTTTGACGTTGCAATGGTTTTTGCCGTGGCTTTGATGGTGGCATTGGTGAGTCGCTATAACATGACAGAAATGTTTAGCACACAAGATTTCACTATGGTCAAAAATCCCGGCAAAGACAACATGGAGATAGTGACCAAAAAAGGCGAAAAGATTCAACGCTACACTCCTTCCAACGATCAGAGCAATGCTCAGGGCTCACGCGGTAAAAAAGTCGGTGTCGCCTATCAGTTGGAAAACGGAGAAGTCATCTATGTACCAGAATAGGATTTAGAACTTCGGATAATTTGGCCTTTAGAACCTCAGTTCTTTAGGCCATTTTTGTTTTGTATATCAGGTTGGCTTTCGCCGTGAAAGTAGAATCATAATGAGAGGTGCTCTTTAGGGATGCAC
>CAJPLH010000108.1 GCA_905371275.1 Prevotellaceae bacterium | reverse complement strand
CAATGTCGCCAATTGCGCCTTCACATCCTTGCGAGTGTGGGACAACTGATTTTGCGATTCCGCCATTTTCTGTTTGAGGTTCGCCTGTTCGTTTTGCAATTTCCGGATTCCCTCGTTGGTAGGCGTTGGCGTCGCCTTACCCTTCTTTCCCGTCTTCTTAGTTTGTTTTGCGGTGTTCTTGGTCGTTTTCTTTGATTTCGCTGTCTCGGTGGTCGTTTTGCGACGCGAAGTCTGCGCCGCCATCAGTGAGGTGGAGCAAAAGACACTCAGCAACAAGGAGAAGAGAATTTTATACATTACTTTAAGGGGAGTGATAGGGGAAAACAAGTGGAGCAATGCCGCGCTGTGGTGCTGCGGCCGTGTGATGGGGGAGGGGATGTCTACTTGAGCAACTTCAAAAGCGCGTCTGGTTTCATCGGAGAATAGCCCGAAGGAATGCGCACCTGACTGTTCCAATCGTAGTTGATGCGCACTTTGTTGAGGTTGAGATTCAACTTAAATTCCTTTTCAAAGGCGTGAACGCTGAGCACCGTGTGTCGAGCGATGCGAAAACCGCGCACATTAGTCGTTTTGTTGCGACCAACGAAGAGTTCCACAGGCACAAAACCCATCACGTTGAAGTCAGCCGTCTCCGTACTCTTACGATCATCGTTCCAAAAGAAGCGTTGCACCTTATTGAAGTTGAGAGGTGGCATTTCCGAGAGCATACTGTTGAGCGTAGCGTAGGAATCTTTGAGATAACGTTTGTTGATGCGGTCGAGCACAATCACACTGTCGGGAGTGAAAATGATGCGCGCACCCTCGATACCATATTTACTGAGCGAGAGTTGCACTTGGCGGTCGCGTTGCAGGCGCAACATACCTCCAAAACTCTGGTTAAAGGTGTTGGCTTCCACCTCTGCCGAGATTTTTGCTGTCACCGCAAGCGGTTCGTCAGCACGATAAGCCTGATCGCCACGCAGCATGGAGCAACCTGTAAACATAGAAGAGCAACCGAGCAATACCGCCACGAGTGCCAAGTGAGAAAATATCTTTTTCATTGAATCAATCTGATTTGCGTTTAAAATCTCATACCGTCTACCGAACTTTGCGCAGTTTTCCTCGAAGTTTTCTTTGTTCTTTTCGATCTGAGGAAAGGGAAATAGCCTTTTTCCAAAAATGTTTAGCCTCGTGGGGAAGTCCCACTTTGAGGTAGATGTCGCCAGCGTGTTCATAGAAGTCCGACGATGGTTGCTGTTCTTGTTCAGGTCGTTCAAGCAGCACAAACACAGAGTCTATCATCGTTTTAGCTTCGGCATAGTGCCCGGTAGAGTAGAGTGCCCAAGCATAAGTGTCGAGCGCGTTGATATTGTTCGGGTCGACCTCCGTTGCACGTCGTGCCATTTCTGTGGCGCGTTCGAGTTGCTCCCCACGAATGGTGAGGAAATAGGCATAGTTGTTGAGCGTGTTGGCATTGTCAGGATTTCTCACCAAAGACGAATCATAGGCAGCAAAGGCCGACTTAGTCTGTTTCAATTCCATATAATCGTCACCCAACATCCCATAAAGCGATGATGCCACCACGGAATCCGAATAAGGCGACATATTTTTTACCCCCTCTCGCAAGATCTTTCTGCGAAAATCCTCATTCGTTCTGGCGCGTCTGCTGTAGAGTGCGCAAGAATAAAAGAAGACATTGTCGGGGTGAAACTCGCGGCCGCGTTCGCAGATAGAGTCCGCCTGCTCTGCATCATCGTTTCGAACTGCATCTTTCAGCAAAGTTATCGCAGCATCTTCGTTGGTCGGATCTTCTCTAAACAACACCCTTGCAGGTTCAGTGAAACGTTCCTCCGGCAGTTTATGTTCCTCGATGAAAGCCAGCAACCATTTTGCCATTTCAACCCCATCCCCCGGTTGGTGCATTGCTGTAACCGCGTGTTCGTAGACCTTTTCCTTGTTGTAGTTGTTTTCTCCCACCCAATAGGCAGCTTCGTTGAAAGCATCCAATTTGTTTTTGACCGCCAACACCGTGTCAGCCGCCACCGCTGCTAAAGTTTTGTCATAATTGTCCACATCGTTTCTGTTGCGATAATAGACCAATCGCAACAGCGGAACCCACTCATTGTGGGGTTCACTCGTGGCTATGTCGTCAATGACCTCTTTGGCGCGGTCAAGATAATGGTTACGAAGGTAGAGGTTAGCGAGCAGCACACGCGGATAACTATTTTCAGCGTCCTCTTCACTAGCTTCTCGCAAGAGAGTAATCGCATCGGAGATACGACTTTGCAATTCCAAAACTTTTGTTTTTCTGCCTAGAATTCCGTTGGCCTCTCCCCCCAGTTCCTGAAGTTTATCGAGAGTTTGGAGAGCCGCGTCAAAGTGTGCCGTACTTTCTTGGAGCAATTCGAGCAGCGTAAAGTTCTCCTCCGTGGGTTCATCCACCACCACCTGTTCGTAGAGTCGCAACGCTCGTTCATAAAGCTTTCTGTCCACCCAGTAGTCCGCCAATTGTTTGCGATAATATGGATTCGAAGGAGCCAATTGTTGCGCCAATTGAACTTGTTGCTCTCCACGAAGTCGCAACAAACTATCGCTGAAGTAGACATTTTCTAGCAAAATCGCCCCTTGTTGATAGAGTGCATCCGCGTCATTAGGGTTAATCATCAGTGCTGCATCGAGCAAATCGAAAGCCGCATCCTCATGTCCCAAATACTTTTGTCGCATCGCTGCCAAATAGGTTCTGTCGAATGCGCGTTGATCTTTGAGCGAAAGGAGTTTGCGTGCGCGCACAGTACCATCTTCCAGCACAGGTTCCACATAATTTCGCGCATAGTTCGAGCAGCCCAACAGTAAACTGCTGAGCAACGCCCATCCCATCACAGCCAGGAGGTGAAATGATGAAAGTCTTCTTTTGATCATCACGGATTTTTCTTGTTTTCTAGAAGGGCAAGAGCTTCTTTTTTCTAGAGCTTCTTTTTTCTAGAGCTTCTTTTTTCTAGAGCTTCTAGTTTCTCTAGTCTTTCTAGAGCTTCTAGATTCTCTAGAGCTTCTAGAATTTCTAGAGCCTCTAACGTCTAATCTCTAACGTCTAATCTCTAATCTCTAACCTCTAACGTCTACTTCCCCGTATGCCCGAATCCTCCGTCACCGCGTTCCGTTTCGTCGAGCACCTCCACCGGTTCCCACGTCACCTGTTCGTGGCGTGTCACCACCATCTGAGCAATGCGCTCACCATTATTGATCACAAACGGTTCATTACTCAAATTCACCAAAATCACGCGCAACTCACCACGGTAGTCTGCATCCACCGTCCCAGGAGAGTTCAGCACAGTGATGCCGTGTTTCAAAGCCAAACCCGAACGAGGACGCACCTGCGCTTCATAACCCTCAGGCAGCGCAATGAAAAGACCCGTAGGTACCAATGTGCGCTCCAGTGGTGCCAATGTGAGGGGAGACTCGAGGTTAGCACGGAGGTCCAAACCTGCACTTTGAGGAGTGGCATATTTTGGCAGCGGATGCTGCGAACGATTCACGATTTTTACTTGCATAAGCCGAAGAAACGACAC
This sequence comes from Prevotellaceae bacterium, assembly GCA_905371275.1. Classification (GTDB taxonomy): domain Bacteria; phylum Bacteroidota; class Bacteroidia; order Bacteroidales; family Bacteroidaceae; genus Alloprevotella. The sequence goes on along the minus strand of CAJPLH010000108.1, from coordinate 3,001 downwards.
TATTTGTCGTTATTTTTAGTCTAAACTTGCAGCACACGCTGCTTCAAATCCCAAAAATACGAAGAAAATCGCAGATTAGCCCTATATTCTGCACACTATTTCGCCAAAACCCCTATATTTGCAATATGAAATGGAATCAACTCATCTCCTCTGCGCGTTGGGGAAAGCAAAACACCCAGCGTTCTGCCCACGAACAGCGCACTGAGTTTCAGCGCGACTACGACCGACTCATCTTCTCCTCGCCCTTCCGCAGGCTGCAAAACAAAACGCAGGTTTTCCCCCTCCCCGGCAGTGTCTTTGTGCACAATCGTCTCACCCATTCCCTCGAAGTTTCCAGCGTAGGACGCTCCTTGGGAGCTGACGTTGCGCGCCTGCTCATCCCACGCTACACCGGAGAAGACGTTACAGCCCTCGAAAGCATCAGTGCCATCGTCAGTGCCGCTTGTTTGGCACACGATTTGGGTAACCCCCCTTTCGGACACGAAGGAGAAGCCGCCATTCGTTCCTTTTTTGCCGAAGGCGAAGGACTCCATCTTCGCGACCAACTTCCGCTCGAGGTATGGAACGACATCACCCATTTCGATGGCAATGCCAACACCTTCCGCCTGCTCACCCACCAATTCCACGGCCGTCGTCCCGGAGGATTCGTGATGACGTATAGCACCCTCGCTGCCATTGCCAAATATCCCTTCTCCTCCTCCTTCGCCACGCATCCCAAATTCGGATTCTTCGACGCCGAACGCGAAGCCTTTGCCCACATCTTCCGTGCACTCGGCATCCCAGAGGTGAAAAATAACGACAATTTAGAGGATAAAAACGAAGGAAATGCGCTCCAATTTGCTCGTCACCCCCTCGTCTTTCTCGTAGAAGCTGCCGACGACAGCTGCTATGAAATCATGGACATCGAAGACGCCCACAAACTCCGCATCCTCACCACCGAAGAAACCCGACAACTCCTCCTCCAGTTTTTCCCCGAAGACGAACAAACCACCATCCGCAACACCTATCCCGAAGACACCGACACCGGCGAACAAATTGCCTATCTCCGTTCCTGCGTCATCAATGCTCTCGAGCGCGCTTGTGTGGAAGTCTTTGTGCGCCACGAAACCGAAATCCTCGCTGGCACTTTCCACGGTTCGCTCATCAGTCATCTCCCTGCGCCCCTTTCTACAGCTTATCAACGTTGCACAGAAGTGGCGCGCACACGCATCTATCGTTCCAAAGAAGTTGCCGACATCGAACTCTCGGGTTATCACATCATCTACACCCTCCTTTCGTTGATGACCGCAGCCGTCACCGCGCCCGACAAAATCTACTCCAAACTCCTCCTGCGCCACGTTTCTTCCCAATATGAGGTACACGCCCCCGACCTCTCCACGCGCATCATGGCCATTCTCGACTATCTCTCCGGCATGACCGATGTCTATGCCCTCGACCTCTTCCGCAAAGTCCGTGGCATGCAGTTGCCTGCCATTTGATGGTGGGAGCGTATCTTTTTTAGTCTAAATCCTTGGATTTGAGAATTATATTGTATCTTTGCAATATATACTCAAGTATATGAACGTCGAATTTGAAAATCCAGCTCTTCGTGACTTATATGAAAACGGCAAGTCTCGAGAATACAAGGCCTTTAGTAAAAGCAAAGTAAAAGTAGCTGCATATATTCGTGTAATTGCACTTATGGTAGGAACTAAAAACATTGAAGATATTAAGGCTATGAGTTTCTTACATTATGAGAAATTGAAACATAGTTATAGTGGTTATAGCTCCGTGCGCATAAAGAACGGAGAAATTGAACGACTAATTTTCAAAGAAAAAGACGACAAAATTACTATTGCACTAATCACTCTAAGCACCGATCACTATGGCAACAAATAGACCAATCCCCTTTGAAGCCACCCATCCAGGTTCTATCCTTAAAGAGGAGTTGAAGGAACGTGGAATATCGCACGATAAGTTTGCTGTGACAATTGGAGTGGAAAAGTTCATTGTTAGCGAAATAATAAACGAGAAAAGAAACATCACGCCTGAATTTGCTCTAAAACTTGAAACTGCCTTAGGTGTATCTGCTGAGTTTTGGATGAATGTGCAGGCTGCTTATGAGTATGATATTTTAAGGATCGCAGCACGAGACAAAAAGAATGCGGAAGAACGTGAGCGCAGAATGACTTATCCTTCTTATTCTGTACGCAAGGATACCACTAGTCCTCAACTTGCTCTTTCCTAAAGTATTGTGCTCTTTTCTCAATCTAAATCCAATCACAAAAAAGGATTTCCCAACCGCTATGGCTGAGAAATCCTTCTTTTTTTTGTTGCAAAGGAGAATAACACTTCACCTCTGCTCCGTATCTTTTTGTGATTTAGCGAATAATCGTAGCATCGCGTTCTGGACCCACAGAGAGGATAGCAATGCGAGTGGCTAATTTATCTTCCAAATAAGCAATGTAGTCCGCATAAGCCTTGGGGAAATCCACTTCAGCGCGCACACCGGTCAAGTCGCAGTGCCAACCTGGCAAAGTTTCATACACAGGAGCCCAACCCTCGGTGTCGTAAGGCATATCTTCTGTGCGCTCACCGTCCTTTTCGTAGGCCACGCACACCTTGATTTCTTCAAACGAATCAAGCACATCCGCCTTCATCATCACCAAGTCCGTCACACCGTTCACCATGATAGCATATTTCAGTGCCACAAGATCCACCCAACCACAACGGCGGTTGCGACCGGTCACCGCACCAAACTCTTTGCCCACACGACGAATCTCCTCGCCTGTCTCATCAAACAATTCTACGGGGAAAGGACCACTTCCCACACGAGTAGAATAAGCCTTGAAAATACCCCACACACGACCAATGCTTTGGGGAGCAATGCCCAAGCCCGTGCAAACACCGCCAATGGTGGTCGAAGAAGAGGACACAAACGGATAAGTACCGTGGTCGATGTCCAACAGCGAACGTAGTGCGCCCTCTGAGAACACGTTCGTTCCTTCGGTCAAAGCTGGGG
>CAJPLH010000107.1 GCA_905371275.1 Prevotellaceae bacterium | reverse complement strand
GTGATGCTCACCACGCTGATGGGAGAAGGACTGCCCACAGATATGCCAGTGGGATTGGTGGATATGGACAACACTATCACCACGCGCAACATAGCACGCAACCTCGACGCCTTTCAAAACACACGTATAGCCAATAAGTTTGCTGACGTGAGTGAAGCAAGAAAAGCGATGCAACGAGGAGAAATATATGCCTTTTATTATCTCCCCAAAGGAACGACAGAGAAATTGCTCCGACAAGAACAACCCAAAGTGTCGTTCTACACCAACAACACCTACCTTATGGCTGGTTCGTTGCTCTACAAAGATATGCGCACTATGAGCGAATTGGCTTCGGGAGGTGCCACACGTTCGGTGCTACTCGCCAAAGGAGCCACCAACGACCAGGCAATGGCCTTCTTGCAACCCGTGGCAGTGGACGCGCATCCCATAGGCAATCCTGCACTCAACTATAATATATACCTCTCCAACATCCTCATTCCAGGACTTCTCTCCCTGATGGTCTTCTTTGTCACGGTGTTTTCCATCGGACAAGAAATCAAAGAAGCCCACGGACGTGCGTTGTTGGTGCACACCAAAGGCGTGGCGTGGAAAGCCTTGTGGGGAAAACTCGCCGCACAAGCTCTTTTGTTGCTCCCTGTGGCCTGGGCTTTGGGCGCGTATCTCTATGGTTATTTGCATTTCCCTTGCCATTGTGGCCTGCCCACTATGCTAGGGTTGTTGAGTCTTTTCGTTGTAGCTTCGCAAGGTATGGGCGTGTTGATGATTTGCGCCTTGCCCAATCCGCGCTTAGGACTCAGTTTCGCTTCCCTTTGGGGCGTCATTTCTTTCAGCATCTGCGGAATGTCGTTTCCCGCAATGGCTATGCACCCTGTGCTGCACGGATTAAGTTATCTCTTTCCCCTGCGTCACTACTATTTGCTCTATGTCAATTGCGCCCTCGACGGTTGGCCACTCTCCAATGCTTGGCCATTTTGCGCAGCCCTTTGTGGTTTCGCCCTCCTGCCGTGGTTGTTTGCTGGGAGATTTAAAACCATTGTCACGAAGATTCAATACGTGCCTTAGGAGTGGCAGTCGCAGCGTCGATGCACTCACCCTGATGGTGTGGGAGAGTCCGTGAGAAGTGAGATAATCCCTTTGCCACAGGCGATGCTGACCCACCGAACAGCGCAACTATATAGAACCGAACAAGAGAGGAATTCCTCTCTAACTACTATAATATGCACAAATCCTTTCGCAACACACTGCGCGACATTTTCACTGATGGAGGACTCGTCATTTTCCTCCTCATTGTCCCAGTGATTTATCCCATACTCTATGCCTTCATCTACAACAATGAGGTGGTGCGCGATGTTCCTGTGGTCGTTGTAGACAGCGATGGCAGTAGTTTGTCGCGCAACTTCGTGCAGCGCCTAGACGCTTCGCCCGATGTGGCCGTGGTGGCGCGTGCAAATTCTCTCGCCGAAGCCCAACAATTGGTGCGCCAACGCAAAGCCTATGGCATTGTTGCCCTCCCCACGCAGATGAATCGCGATTTGCAACGCGGAACGTCCGTGCGTGTGCAGGTTTATTGCGATATGAGTGGTATGCTCTACTACAAAGCGGTGCTCGCCACCACCACAGATGTGGCACTGCAAACCAATGCGCGCATCAAAGTGTTGCGCACTCCGGGTGCCACGCAGCGACAAGAGCAAATCACCACTGCGCCTTTGACCTATGAACACGTGGCGTTGTACAATCCCCAAAGCGGATTTGCCACCTTCTTGCTCCCAGCGGTGTTGGTGTTGGTGCTGCAACAAACCTTGATTCTCGGTGTAGGGATGGAAGCCGGAACGCGTCGTGAGCGGATGGAACGCACGCACAAATTTCCCTCCACCGATGATTTCACCCTCGATGCTGAATATCTTCTCGAAAATTCAGACGCTCAGCATCGCGAAAAGGTGAAAGCGCAAGCACTCGCTGCGCAAAAGGCTTTTGAAAATGGTGAAACAACAGCGGTGAAAAGCCGATGGTTTCATCCCAATCATCCGCGTCGTCGCGATGCCCCTTGGCGCGCACTCTCGAGTCTTTTGGGACGAAGCACCGCTTATCTCGCCATATATATAGGAGTAAGTGCCTTCGTTTTGGGCATCGTGCCCCATCTTTTCCACTTTCCGCAGCTCACCACTTTTGGTGATATGGCTTTGTTCTTCTTGCCCTATCTGTGGGCATCGGTGATGTTTGCCATTACGCTCAGTACCCTTGTCCATCAGCGTGAGAGCATCATCCTCATTGCCGTGTTCACCTCCGTGCCGATGCTCTTTTTGAGTGGCGTGAGTTGGCCTGGAAGTGCCATCCCTTGGTATTGGAAAACGCTTGGCGCGCTCATTCCTTCCACACCGGCCATCAATGGATATGTGCGTCTCTCGTCGATGGGCGCGAGTTTGCCCGAAGTGGTGCGCGAGTGGCACCATCTCTGGTGGCTTGCAGGCGGATACACCCTCACAGCGTGGTGGGTGACGTGGAGGAATGAGCGGAGGAAGATGAGTTTGAAGCACTATTCCAACAAGGAAATGAAAGACGGCCAGAAGTTGTCTCCTCAATAACACACTGCAATAACGTTCTACCCAAAGGAGATGCTGCAAAAACGAATTTTGCAACATCTCCTTTCTTTTTTCTTGGATGTAAAATATCCTCATAATTAAGGGTTTTATGGCTTGCGAGAATGACGTAACTTTGCAGTCGAAAAAATAAAACCTATCAAGACGATGCTAACAACTCTCGTTTGCTGCAGCGCATTGCTCAGCCTTCCCACAACTCAGGGGACAGACAAAACTACACTTCCCACAGACTCAATGGCCAGTGCCACAGTTGCTCCCGATGCTCTGCACGAAGTGGTGCTTCCCACAGCACAAATCCAAGAAATGAAGCGCAATCGCAAAGACCTTGCGCCACAAGTTGGGGTGAAAGTGGAATCTTCATTGATCAACAATCATCAACTCCACAACCTCAAAGACCTCACTGCCGTAGTGCCCAACTTCTATATGCCCGATTACGGTAACAGACAGAGATCAACCCTCTACATTCGTGGTATTGGCGTGAAAGCCAAAGCCCCTGCTGCTGGTTTTTATGTAGACGGTATGCCTCACTTTGAAGGAGCTGCCTTCGACTTCATCCTCGATGATGTGCGTAGCGTAGAAGTGTTGCCCGGTGCACAAGGCGCACTCTATGGTCGCAATGCCATTGGGGGAATTGTAGACGTGCGCACCTTCTCGCCTTTCGACCGCACAGGCACGCGCCTGCGTCTGGGCTACGGAAATTACAATGATTTCTCAGCCAACGTGTCCACGCAAACCACGTTCAACAACCGTTGGGGTGTTTCTCTCTCTGCAGGTGGACACAAGCGCGATGGATATTTCAAAAACAAATTCACAAACCAAGATGCCGATGCGCTCAAAGAACACTTTGCGCGTGTAGGTGTAGAGTGGCGTGCCAATGACAACTGGACGATGCGCCTTAGTTCTATGGTGGACTACACTGACCAAGGAACTGATCCCTTCGCTTTGTGGGACAAAAATACCCAACGTGTGGGCGAGGTCAACTACGATAAACCCTCAGCATACGAACGTTTGCTCAACACCAACGGTATGCGCTGGCAATATGTGGGTAAAGGCTTCGACTTCAATAGTCAAACGTCTTATCAGTATCTGAAAGATAATCTAACGATGGACCAGGACTACACACCAAAACCCTTCCTTTGGGTGGATTTCACAACGCGTCAGAACTTGCTGAGCCAAGAGTTCTCGCTGAAATCTAACACGAACTCGCGCTATCAATGGATGTTTGGTCTCTTTGGTATGTCTCAATGGGTGAAGAGCGACCTAGATGTGGTCAACAATGCGCCTTCGCCCAAAACAAAGAAAGCCACTGATTTGGAGTACGTGAAAGACATTCGCTTGGCCACTCAGACTTTTGCCTTCTATCATCAGTCTAGTTACAATTTGTGGCGCGGACTTTCGTTGACCGCAGCTTTGCGCTACGATTTCGAACAAGCCACCGACAACAATAAGAAGGATAATTTCTCTTACTCCACTCACAAGCCTTTGGGCAAGGGGGATGAAAATTGGACTAGCAAATTGCATTTCTCTCAATTCTCACCCAAATTTGCGATGCAATATCGTTGGAAGGCTGCCGATCTCTATGCGCAAGTAGCACGCGGATTTAAGGCTGGCGGCTTCAACGCAACGTCTACCAATGAGGGCGATCGCACTTTCTTGCCTGAAACCAACTGGAGCTATGAAGTGGGAACGCACTTCCATTTGCCAGTTTGGGCTACGGAAGGACGAATCTCCCTCTACTACACCGACTGGCGCGACCAACAGATTATTCTTTCTGTGCCCAACGTGGGCTACGTGTTGCGCAATGCTGGACGTTCTGACAGTAAGGGATGGGAAGCCTCTGTGCGCACTTCTCCTTGCAGTGGCTTAGTGCTGCGTGCGGCCTATGGCTACAACTATTCGCGCTTCGTTGACTATAAGCCCAAGGGTAAAGACTATTCCCACAACGTTGTGCCCCTCACACCCCGACACACCCTCTCGGTGATGGGAGATTACACCGTGAACACGCCTCTGAATTGGATGGATCGTGTCACGTTCTCTGTCGGAACTTCTGCCCTCGGCCCCATCTACTGGAGCGAAGAAAATGATTTCCAACAACCTCTCTATGCGCTGCTCGATGCCAAGGTGCGTATGGAATGGAAAAATGTTGGGCTAGAAGTTTGGGGCAAGAACTTGACTTCTACAAAATATGTGGTCTATGGCTTCAAAATGGGCAACAGTTTTGCACAAGCTGGACGTCCCCTCACTTTCGGCTGCACAGTTAATTATCAGTTTTAATGGATAGTCTGTGCGCTATGTCACAATCTTCACAAAACGTTACTCCCGATACGCAACATCGTGCGGAAACCTCGCAAGATTTTGCTCTCTCTTCTCACTGCCACGAAGTTGTGGTGATGGGAGGAGGGCTCACGGGGCTTGTCACGGCGTTTATGCTCCGACAAAAGGGCGTAGATGTGGCTGTGGTGGAAAGAGAAAATCGCGTTGGTGGGCAGATTCACACCTACCACGAGGGAGATTTCACCTTTGAGAGTGGTCCTTCGACGAGCGCGTTGAGTCATCCTGAGGTGGCTGAGCTCTTTGAACTCCTCGATAAATCCACTTTGCTCAAAGCACGCAAAGAAGCGCACGCACGATGGATTTGGCACAAACGGAAGTTTGTGGAGATGCCCCACGGATTGTGGAGCGGACTCACCACACCTTTGGTGACCCTCTACGACAAGTTCCGACTTTTGGCAGAACCCTTTCGCCAGCGCGGTGAGAATCCTGACGAAACGGTGGGCGAAATCAGTCGCCGCAGATTGGGAAATTCCTATTTCCGTAATTTTGTTGATCCGTTTGTTTCGGGAGTCTATGCCGGCGATCCCGACAATTTGGTCACTCGTTTTGCGTTGCCCAAATTGTACGCCTTAGAACAAACGTACGGCAGTTTCATTCGTGGCGCAATACAGAAGATGCGCACACCCAAAACCGAACGAGAACGTTTGGCGACCAAAGAAGTGTGGTCGTGCGAGGGCGGAATGGAACGCCTCATCGAGCAATTGGCTGACGGCATCGGACGCGAACGCATCTATCTTGGCGTCACCTCTGCCGTGTTGCGACCAGAAGGCAAAGACCGTTGGGAACTCCATGGCATGGTGACCACAACAGAAGACGCGATGTCGGATGCTTCCGAACCTTCTTCGGATTGCGGTGAACAGTTGTCTGAAAAAAAAGAAATGCAAACGGCAAAAAACAATTTCGTTTGTCGTGCGCAACGCGTCATCACCACTTGTCCGGCCTATGCGCTGCCAGAATTGTTGCCTTTTGTAGAATCTTCGTTGCTGAAAGACGTGTCTACTCTCACTTATGCACCAGTGGTGCAAGTGGCGGTCGGATTTAAGGATGTGCAAGGTCGCTCGTTTCCAGCCTTCGGCGGGTTGGTACCCTCCACAGCAGGGCGAAAGGTGCTGGGCATTCTCTTTCCCTCTTCGTGCTTTTCGCATCGCGCTCCCGAGGGTGGGGCATTGTTCTCCGTCTTTATGGGCGGTGTGCGCCATCCCGAATGGGTGGAAGCCAGTGATGAGACCATCACCGAAACTGTTTTGGACGAACTCCAAACGATGCTGGGATTGCCCCGCGATTTACAGCCCGACTTGGTGCGCATCTTCCGTCATCCACGTGCCATTCCTCAATATGAAGCCTCATCGGCACAGCGATTTGCAGCCATTGCTGCCCTTCAATCGCAATATCCAACGCTCACCCTCGCAGGTAATCTGCGCGACGGCATCGGCATGAGCGACCGCATCAAACAGGCTTGCGGACTTTAGCGTGCCACCCTTGGAGAATACTCGTCTTGAGTAAGGATAATCTTGAGGAACGCGGTGTCTCACGGTACAATGTGTTGCTCATCTCCCCCACTTGTGACTTGCCTCCAAGTGCTTGTTTTTTTATATTCTGTGTTTCATTGGCGTAATCACCAGCAAAAGAGATTTTGCAGTGTGGTTACGCCAAT
>CAJPLH010000106.1 GCA_905371275.1 Prevotellaceae bacterium | reverse complement strand
AGATAAGCATTTATTTTTGATTAAGCATTAGACATTAGAGGTTAGAGGGTCGCAGACCCTTTTATGCTCGCCACGGAGTGGCTCGGGCTAGCGCGATTGGGCTAGAAGAGCTAGAAGAACTAGAATCCCTAGAAAAGCTAGCCCCCCTAGAAAACCCCAACACTCAAACAACCCTAAAAAAACAACACGTCGTTTGCCACAAAACGACACGTCGTTTTACTAAAAACAAGCCGTCGTTTTTTCAGAAATATGCACTCGTTTTTTCAGGAACGAGTGCATCTTTTTTTTGCCCCTACAAAATGGGGCCACACATTGGCAGTGACGGAAAACGCAAGAAACAAACACACAACGCTCAATCTGTTAATGATTTATTTGCTACTATCAATTCTTGTCACTAACTTTGTTGCTTAAAGCAAGTCACTTAACGTTGCCACAAAAAACAACAACAAAGAACTTGCCGAAGCATCACACCTCACCACCCCACCACGTCCAAATATGAACAATATCTACGACATACTTTCGCATTTCAGAGAAAAGTCTTTCACCGAAAAAGAAAAAGGCACGCAGTTCGAACGCCTTATGCGCGCCTGGCTACGCACTGACCCACGCTTTGCCGACCGATTTGAACACGTCTGGCTATGGGAAGATTTTCCAGCTCGACAAGACTTCGGAGGAAAAGACACCGGTATCGACCTCGTGGCCAAAACACACGACGGCGACTACTGGGCGATTCAGTGCAAATGCTATGCGGAAGATGCCGTCATCGACAAACCCTCTGTCGATTCGTTCTTGGCAACATCGAGCCGCACCTTCAACAACGAGGTGACGTTTCAAACCACTTCCTTTGCCCATCGACTCTGGATTTCCACCACCAACCACTGGGGACCCAATGCCGAGGAAGCCATTCAAAACCAAAATCCACCCGTGTCGCGCGTCAATCTCTACGACCTCGACCATTCCTCTGCCGATTGGAGCAAACTCTTTGAAGGACTAGAAGGAAAAGCGGCTTTGGCTGGCAAAAAGCAACTCCGCGAGCATCAGCGTAACGCCCTCGAAGCAGCGCATCTGCACTTCCAAAACCACGACCGCGGCAAACTCGTTATGGCGTGTGGCACGGGCAAAACGTTCACCTCGCTCAAACTCATCGAACAAGAACTCCAAGGCAAAGGCCTGGTGCTCTTCCTCGTGCCCAGCATCGCCCTCTTGGGACAATCGCTCAACGACTGGATGGGAGATGCCGAAACACCCATCAAAGCCATCTGCATCTGTTCGGACAGCAGAGCTTCGCGCAAAATCAAACGTGGCAATGCGAGCGACGAACTCGACGACTCCACTGTGGACCTCGCGCTGCCGGCTTCCACCAACGTCAATTCCATTGCCCGACAACTCGAAGCCTGTCGCGCCCACCAAGGGCTCACCGTGGTCTTTTCCACCTATCAGAGCATCGAGGTCATCGCCACCGCGCAAGCCCTCCTCTTGGAGCAAACCCACGGCGCGTTTGGCACTTTCGACTTTGTGGTCTGCGACGAAGCCCACCGCACCACGGGAGTCAAAATAGCCCAACAAGACGAGAGCAACTTCATCAAGATTCACAACGATGACTTCATCCGTGGCAAGAAGCGACTCTATATGACTGCCACTCCGCGCCTTTATGGAGAAGATGCCCGCATCAAAGCCAGCAAAAACAATAGTGTGCTCTGTTCCATGGATGATGAGAAAATCTATGGACAAGAATTTTTCCGCGTCAATTTCTCCTATGCTGTGCGACATGGTATCCTCACCGACTACAAGGTGCTGGTGCTCACCGTGTCGGAAGACATGATTCCCGATACCCTCATGCAGCAGGTGAAAGACCTCCAAGCCAAAGAACTCAACTACGACGACACGGGGCGTCTCATTGGCGTGATCAACGGACTCTCCAAAAAGATTATGGGCGACAAAGGCGTCACTTGGGAGGCCGACCCACGTCTTATGCGCAGAGCCTTGGCCTTCACCCACAAAATTGGCAAAGCCGACGAACCTGGCACCTCGCGCAACATCGAGCACGTGTTGCCCCGCATCTCCGCCCTCTACAACGAGAGTCTCTCCGACGAAGAGCGCAAAAGCGTGGTGCACATCAAGGCGCGCCACGTGGATGGCAGTATGGGGGCAGCCCAGCGCAACGACGCCTTAGCGTGGTTGGCAGAAGACACCACCGACCCACAAGAATGTCGCGTGGTCACCAATGTGCGCTGTCTCTCTGAGGGTGTCGACGTGCCTGCCCTCGATGCAGTGCTCTTCCTCTCTGCCCGCAATTCGCAGGTGGATGTGGTGCAAAGCGTGGGACGCGTGATGCGCTCCTTCCGTCGTGGAAAGCCCGACGAGAAAAAATATGGCTACATCATCATCCCCATCATCGTGCCAGAAGGCACCACTCCCGAAGAAGCCCTCAACGACAACAAGACGTTCTCCGTAGTGTGGTCCATCCTCAATGCCCTCCGTGCCCACGACGACCACTTCAATGCCCACGTCAACACCATCGCGCTCAACAAAGACAAGGGCGCGAAGGTCATTGTCGGTGTGCCTGGATTCAACCAAACGGGTGTCGGTGGCAGTGCGCTCAGTGGCGACGCCAACGACGACCACGATGCGAAGGAAATCTCCAACCAAGAGATTGCCCACCAACTCGCCCTGCAGTTTGGTGCCACCCAGCAGAGCATCTTTGCCAAACTCGTGGAGAAATGTGGCGACCGCCTTTATTGGGAAAACTGGGCTGCCGAAGTAGGAGAAATTGCCAAGAAATACATCGCTCGCATTGCGCGCCTTGTCACCAGCAATGGGGGAAAATACTCTGCCGAGTTCGACGAATTTGTCGTCACCCTCCGCCACAACCTCAATCCGGGCATCACTGCCGAACAGTGCATCGAGATGTTGGCGCAGCACCTCATCACGCGCCCTGTCTTTGAAGCTCTCTTTGCCGACTATCAATTTGTCAGCAACAACTCCATCTCCTCGTCTATGCAGTTGATGATCGACTTGCTCGAATCGGAAGCCGTGGACAAGGACCTCACGGTGCTTTCCAACTTCTACGAATCGGTGCGCACCAACGTGGGCAAAATCGACAACCTCGAAGGGAAACAGACGGTGATCAAAAATCTCTATGAGAAATTTTTCAAACGCGCCTTCCCCCTCACGGTCGAAAAACTCGGCACGGTCTACACCCCCGTGGAGTGTGTGGACTTCATCCTCCATTCGGTGAACGAGGTGCTGAAATCGGAATTTAGCGCAGCCCTCACGCAAGAAAACGTTCACGTGCTAGACCCCTTCACCGGCACTGGCACATTCATCACGCGCCTTTTGCAGTCGGGACTCATCCGTCCGGAAGATATGGTGCGCAAATACACGCAGGAGATTCACGCCAACGAACTCGTGTTGCTGGCGTACTACATTGCGGATGTCAACATCGAGAGTGTCTTTCAAGAGGTGTGTCCGCAGTCGGAATATCTGCCTTACAATGGCATCTGCCTCACCGACACTTTCCAACTGGGGGAAAACAGCGAGGACGACATCTTCAAGCATTTCTTCCGCCAAAACTCCGAAGCGGTGGAAGCGCAGCGTCGCACGCCCATCCGCGTCATCATTGGCAATCCGCCTTACTCCATTGGTCAGAAGTCTGCCAACGACAATGCGCAAAACCAAAATTATCCCCACCTCGACCAACGCATTGCCGAAACCTATGTGGCGGGTTCTGCTTCCACCAACACCAAAGGGCTTTATGACAGCTACATCAAGGCTTATCGCTGGGCAACCGACCGTCTTTCTCCCGAAGAAGGCAGTGTGATTGCCTTCATCTCCAATGGGGCTTGGATTGATGGCAACAGTCACGACGGCTTCCGCGCTTCGCTCGAAAAAGAATTCGACAAAATCTATGTCTTTAATTTGCGAGGCAACCAACGCACCAGCGGAGAACTTTCGCGAAAAGAGGGTGGCAAAATCTTTGGCAGTGGCAGCCGTACGCCCATTGCCATCACCTTGTTGGTGCGCTATCCCGAAGCTCAGCGTTTAGACAAATGCCAAATCTTTTATCACGACATTGGCGACTACCTCAATCGCGAAGAGAAGCTCCGCAAAATCACGCAAGCCCAATCCTACCGCGGTTTAGACTGGACACTCATCACGCCCAACGACAAGCATGACTGGATCAACCAACGCGATGGACTCTTCGAAACCCTCCTGCCACTTGCTCCCGAAAAGAAGTTTGGTGCAAAGGCAAAGAGTGTGTTTGTAACTTACTCCTTAGGTATTGCTACTTCAAGAGATGCGTTCTTATATAATTACTCCTCTGCAATCCTTGAACAATCAGCACGAAAGACAATTGACTATTACAATGAACAACGTGAAAATATTCATCGAAATCCTCAATATGAAGTTGTTCGTGATTCAAAGAAAGTTGTATGGAATAGTATGTTACAAGAATCCGCAATGCGCAATGAAACCATAGTCTTTGATGAAAGCAAATTAGCAGAGGGATTATATCGTCCTTTCTGCAAACAAAATTTCTTGTTTCAAAAGAATCTCATTCAAAGAACCTACCAACAACTCACGCTCTTCCCCACTCCTCATCACAAGAACCTTGTGATTTGTGTGAGTGGATTAGGAGGTACAAAAGACTTCTGTACGCTTATCGCAGATATGGTTCCTGATTTGCAAGTATTATCGAATGGTCAATGTTTCCCTCTGTATTGGTATGATGAGAACAAGGGTGAGCAGGAAGTGTCGCTCTTTGGTACGACCAACGAGGAGCGATGGACAAAACGCGATGGCATCACCGACTGGTGCTTACAAGAGGTGCGCAGCAGATTTGCCGGAGCGAAAAGCATCACCAAAGAAGATATCTTCTATTATGTCTATGGATTGCTTCACAGTCCGCACTATCGAGAACGATTTGCCGACGACCTACGAAAAGCGCTGCCACGCATTCCCATCGTGGAGCGTGCCGAGGAGTTCATCGCCTTCTCCAAAGCCGGACGGGAGTTGGCGCATCTCCATCTCAACTATGAGGACTTTGCCAACCTTGCGGGAGTGGAAGTGGAAGAAAAGGACTACTCTGCTGCCGACGAATTTGCTTACTATGCCGTGGAGAAGATGAGATTTGCCCCAAAGGACGAACGACACACCATCATCGTCAATCCGCACATTGCCATCCACAACATCCCTGCTGAGGCGTATGACTACGTGGTGAATGGCAAAAGTGCCATTGAATGGGTGATGGACCGCTATGCGGTGACGACGCACAAAGATAGTGGCATCAAAAACGACCCTAACCTCTGGGCACGCGAACAGGGGAAACCGCGCTACATCCTCGACCTCTTGCTCTCTATCATCCACGTGAGTCTCGAAACGCACCGCATCGTGGAAAAATTGCCTGAGTTGATTTTCTAACTCTTATGGTATAATGACAACTACATCTATCAGTAATATTAAAAGTTCTCTTGCAACATTGCAGGAGAACTTACCTACTTTCCGCAAGTATCTCAGAGAGAACTATACAGGTACAATGAATACGGGTCAGTGGGGCAGCGAAAGGGAATACAGTCCCAATGGCTTACTTGGTGGTATTAAGAATATCATCACCGACTTAACTTATCTAGTTAAGAATCCTGCTACTTTCATCCGTCTATCCACCTACGAAGATCGACAGAGTATTCACCAGTACTTATCGTTCCTTTCCAAAGATACAAATCATTGTGATCCTTCTGCTATTGCATCGCGATTAGATTCTTTGAAGAAAATACTGCGCCCCTACAACCTTCGAACAGACAAAAAGAGGATGATAGTCTATCAGCAAAAGATAGACGAACTTACCCAACAAGCAGAGCACCTTACACAGGTATTGGAAGAAGCCAGAGAGCAAGAAAAAAACATCAATGAGATTTACAGTCTTGTTTCAGAGCAAGCTGAAGAGGTATCAAACAAAGAGAAAGCAATCACAACATCATTAGAACAAAGCAAAGCAATTGAAGAACAACTCGATACGCTGAAAGAAGATTTGGAAACTGTTGCCAAGGAGATTCGCGCCCTAAATACAACAAGTTCCAGTCTTAAGGACGAAGCTATAACCTACAAAGACGAAGTCAAAGATTTTGCGGAAGAGATCAGTGAGCATCAAAAGCAAATTGATAAGCAAAATGCTCAATTTGAAGTATTCCAGGAAACCTTGGATAAGAATACAACAGAACAAAAGCTGTACTTAAAAGACGCTCTCGAACTTATTAAGCAATCCAAATTAGCTCTCAACTACACAACCTCCGTGGGGCTTAGTTCCTCCTTTGATGCGCAATGTAAATATTTAACAGGAAAATGGGGATATAAACTTTGGGGATGGTTGGTCGCATCTGTCATCTCCATTTTAGGTATCATTGCTATAGGAATATGGCTCATTACGACTCAGCACAGCCAGGGAAATGGAGACTATTCTCTAATCTGGATTCAGATTGTTGGAAAGCTTAGTATGATACCTTTACTCGTAACTGCAACGATATTCTGCGCAAATCAGTATTCCAAGCAGAAAGAGTTACTCGAAGACTATAGCTATAAATTGAGACTTGCACAATCTATGGTCGCTTTTTCTGAGGAGTTGCGAGAGAAAAATTCCGAGAAATATAAAGAATATCTCTCAAGTGTGCTGAAAGAAATCTTGAAAGATCCTCTAAGAATAAAAAT
>CAJPLH010000105.1 GCA_905371275.1 Prevotellaceae bacterium | reverse complement strand
TCTGTTGCTGAACATCCCTTTGTCGTAACACGCTCTGCCGAATGTCCACTTTGGCGTGGCGAAATAGCCAGTGCCTACGCGGATTTTGAGTTAGCATCTGCCGACGAAACCAATCTCTTGTTTCATTTGCAGGTGGAATATGGCGAAATTGTGCCTCCTGTTGCACCTTTTCAGTATGTCGCGCAAGTGCCTGCTTCGGATTTTGTCTTTGAAATGTGGCGCAATGCAGATGGTGACTACGTTATGATGATGGCTTTGGAGGGCGATGCCCCCTGTTCTGTCCTTTATGCCGATCAGAAATTTAACCAAACAAAATTGGTGTTGGCTACTGGAGCAAGAAATGAGGATGCAATCATCAATAATGCGATAATGCTCTGCTATGCGTTTGCAGGGGCTTACCGCGAAACCCTCCTTTTTCACGCCTCCGTACCTCACATTGGCGACACAGCCTTTTTGTTTCAAGGGCGCAGTGGAACGGGAAAAAGCACGCATTCGCAATTATGGTTAGAGCATATTCCCCACACTGTGTTGCTCAATGATGACAACCCCGTGGTGCGCATCGCAGCTGACGGACAGGTACAGGTGTGGGGGACGCCGTGGAGCGGAAAAACTCCCTGCTACCGCAATGTTTGTTGCTCATTAGGAGGAGCCTTGCGCTTGCAACAAGCTGGAGAAAACAGTATTTCGCGGCTAAAAAACATTGAAGCCTTTGCTTCGTTGCTGGCTTCTTGCTCCGCAATGATGTGGGACAAAGCGATGTATGCTGCCATCTGTGCCACTGTGGAGAAAATTGTGGCTCAAGTGCCTGCCTATCATTTGAGGTGTTTGCCCAATCGCGAAGCCGCAGAGTTGAGTTACCACGCTTTAAGTAGAAAGAATGGTGCTTGAAAGGGTGGTGAAAGATGTGAAAACGGAGGTGTTATTTGCGGAAATCCGTAGCCTACTCCTCCAAGGGCGACAAGTGAAAATGCGCGTGCGCGGACGGAGTATGCGCCCTATGCTAGAGCATCATCGCGATTCGGTGGTTTTGCAACGATTTGCAGAATCCTCCTATCGTTGTGGCGACATCGTTTTAGCCTATACCCTAGACGGCCGTTGGATGTTGCATCGCATCATCGCTTGCAACGACAGCGATTGCTGGTTACAAGGAGATGGCAACATCGGAAGCCAAGAACAATGCAAGCGCACTGACATACTCGGCAAAGTGGTGCAGTTTCAGCGAAGATCGAAACTTCATTCCGCAACTCACTGGTTTTGGCAACTTTATGCGCGTCTATGGATTGCATCTGTTGTCTGTCGTAGACCCTTGCTTTTCCTTTATGAAGGGTGGCATCGCGTCACAAATACTCTTTCTCTTCGCAAGTAATTACAACGAATCTCGGAATATATCAATGAAGTTCAATCCTTCTTTTCAACTGCGTGATGTGTGTGGCGAACACGTGCTTTTCGCGAGCGATGCCGCACTCGTTGATTTCAACAGACTCATCACGCTCAACGAGACGGCTTTCGACCTTTATCAAGCCTTTTCCACCAAGGAATTTCAACTGGCTGACGTCGTTTCTTTTCTTCTTCAACACTATGACGATGCTCCTGCGACAACAGTGGAGAGCGATGTGCAGCGCGTGTTGGAACAACTGAAGCAAGAAGGAGTCATTTTGGACTAATTCCCCATCTTCATCGTAAAATCATATTCATCCTATGGCTGAAACCAAATATATCTTTGTCACAGGTGGTGTTGCCTCTTCTCTTGGTAAAGGCATCATTGCTAGTTCTATTGGTAAGCTGCTCCAAGCGCGCGGCTTTAACATCACGATTCAGAAGTTTGATCCTTACATCAACATCGACCCAGGTACGCTCAACCCCTATGAACACGGCGAATGTTATGTCACCGATGATGGGCAAGAAACTGACCTTGACCTCGGTCACTACGAGCGTTTCACAGGCATCAAAACTACGAGCTATAACAACTTCACTACCGGTCGCATCTACCAAAGTGTGATTGACAAAGAACGCCGTGGCGACTATTTGGGAAAAACAATCCAAGTAGTGCCACACATCACCGACGAAATCAAGCGCGATATGCTTTATCTCGGCAAAAAAGGTGGTTATGATTTCGTCATCACTGAAATCGGCGGAACGATTGGTGACATCGAGAGCTTGCCTTTCGTTGAAGCCATCCGACAACTCAAGTGGGAATTGGGAAAGAATGCCGTTTGCATCCACCTCACCTATGTTCCTTATTTGGCTGCTGCAGGGGAACTCAAAACCAAACCTACGCAACACTCTGTGAAGGAGTTGCAGAGCGAAGGTATTCAACCCGACATCTTGGTGCTCCGCACTGAACACGAACTCAATGCTGGACTTTGCAAGAAAGTGGCAAACTTCTGTAATGTGAGTCCCGATGCCGTGTTCCAAAGTCCTGATATGCCCTCCATTTATCAAGTGCCTGTGTGTATGCAAGATCAAGGCATTGACCGCGTGATTCTTGAAAAGTTGGGTATGCCCGTCGGTGAAAAACCAAGTCTTGGCCCTTGGCGCGCCTTCCTCGATCGTCGCAACAATGCCACAGAAGAATTGCACATCGGTTTGGTGGGTAAGTATGATTTGCAAGATGCTTATAAATCTATCATCGAGGCACTTCAACAAGCTGGTGTTTACAATGACCGCAAGGTGCGTTGTCATTTCATCAACTCTGAGAACATCACCAATGAGAATGTGGCTGAGATGCTTCAAGGAATGGCTGGCTATGTGATTTGTCCTGGATTCGGACAGCGTGGCACCGAGGGAAAACTTATTGCCACTCGCTATTGCCGCGAACAAAACTTGCCTACTTTCGGTATCTGCCTCGGTATGCAAATGATGGTGGTAGAGTTCGCCCGCAACGTGTTGGGATATGCTGATGCCAACTCCACCGAACTCAACAGCAAGACGAAGCACAACGTCATCGACATTATGGAAGAGCAGAAGAACATCACCAATATGGGTGGCACAATGCGCCTTGGTGGTTACGAATGCGCGGTGAAAGCTGGTTCTCGTTCACGCGAGATTTACGGAAGTGATGTGATTCGCGAACGCCACCGCCATCGTTACGAATTCAACAGCGACTTCCTTGCACAATATGAAGAAAAGGGAATGAAGTGTGTAGGTACCAACCCCGAAAGTGGACTTGTAGAAATTGTGGAAATTCCTACACTTAAATGGTTCATTGGTACGCAGTTCCATCCCGAATACTCTTCCACTGTGCTCGAACCCCATCCGCTCTTCCTCGACTTTGTGAAGACTGCGATTGCTCACCAGAGCGAAGTGGAAGCATAAAGTCTAGCTTGGAATAGCGTAGCAAATTAAAAAGAGTGCGCTGGCTTTGACGTCAGCGCACTTTACTACAAACAGAACCTTTATTCGAGGTACTTTTTCTCGAATTTCAAACAAATTTCAATGGATAGAAATACCGTCACTGCCGTTGTGCTGATGGCTTTAGTAGTCTTCGGATTTTCTTATTGGTCATCGCGCAACAAATCAGCCGAACAAACGCAAAACACTGAGGTTATGGCTCAATCAAAGGACAAGAAGTCTGCTGCTAATGCCGCGTCTGTGCAACAAACAGATGCTGCAACCCTTGATAGCACGGCACTTTTTGCACAAGCCAGTGTGGCTAACGACTCTTTGAAGCCTGTGGTGTTGAGCAACGACAAAATCGAAGTTACGATTGCTCCCAAAGGCGGACAAATAAGTCAAGTTTTGCTCAAAGAATATAAGTCATATAAGGACTATAACGAAGGGAAAAACAACGCTTTAGTGCTGTACAACTCCAACGATGCTTCGATGAACTTTACCATCGAAACGAAGCAACGTAACATTGACACAGAAAACCTTTATTTCAAGCCCGTGCAAGTCACGAAGAATTCCGTAACGATGGAAGCAGTGGGTAAGCGTGGCGAGAAATTGGCTTTCGACTATGAGTTGTCTGAAGATTATATGCTCAATATGAGCCTGCGCTCTGAAGGACTTTCACAAGAGGTGTCGCCAAAAACTAAGACAGTGGGTATTGCGCTCACTGACCACGTGCGTCAGTTTGAAAAGGGATTCTATTTTGAAAACCAATACTCCACACTCAGTTATAAAGATGTGGAAGGTAGTAGCGACCACCTCAAAGAGCGCGGTAACGATGAGAAGCAAATCGAAGAAAACCTCGAATGGATTGCTTTCAAGAATCAGTATTTCAGTTCTTGCTTCATCGCTAAATCACCGCTCACCAACGTGAAACTCACGAGTGAAAGCGAAGATGAGAAGAACAACAATGGTTATCTCAAGCAGTATTCTGCGCAAATGGAGAGTGCCTTTGATGCTTCTGGCAAAACTCCAGCGCAATTCCAATGGTATTTCGGTCCCAATAATTTCCGCTTGCTCCAATCGATGGACAAGCACTCGCTCAACAAAGGACAAGACATTGACCTCCAAAAGTTGGTGTATTTGGGATGGCCTGTTGTGCGTTGGGTAAACCGTTTCTTCACCATCTACGTTTTCGACTTCCTCACTTCGCTCAACCTCCCGATGTGGCTTGTTTTGGTGCTCATCACGCTGATTTTGCGCGCCATTGTGTTCCCCTCCACGCGCAAGAGCTTTATGAGCAGTGCAAAGCAACGCGTGTTGCGTCCAAAGGTGGAGAAAATCAATGAGAAGTATAAGGACAAAGATAACGCGCTCCAGCGTCAGCAAGAGATTCAAACGTTGTATTCTCAACACGGTGTGAGTATGATGGGCGGATGTCTGCCGATGCTCATTCAAATGCCTATTTGGATTGCGATGTTCAACTTCGTGCCTAACGCTATCGAGTTGCGTCAACAAAGTTTCCTTTGGGCAGACGACCTCTCTGCGTATGACGATTTGATCAGTTGGTCGGGCGAAATCTGGGGATTGGGCAATCACCTCTCGCTCTTCTGCATACTCTTCTGTCTCTCCAATGTGCTGTATAGTATGATGACCATGCGTCAGCAACAAGACTCTATGGCGGCAGCAGGACAACAAGGTCAGCAGATGAAGATTATGCAATATATGATGTTCTTGATGCCTGTGATGTTCTTCTTTATGTTCAACAAATACAGCGCAGGTTTGAACTTCTACTATTTCATCTCGCTCTTCAGCAGCGCGCTCACCATGTGGTATTTGCGTTGGAGCACTGACGATGCTAAATTGTTGGAAAAGTTGGAAGCAACCTACGAACGCAACAAGAACAATCCCAACAAGAAGCCTTCGGGCTTGAGCGCGCGTTTGGCAGCTTTGGCAGCAGAGCAACAAAAGCTCGTTGAAGAACAGCGCAAGCGCAACGAACAACAGAAATAAAATAAGGAACTTAGGTAGAGACGCGCTCCCGTGAGAGTGCGTCTCTCCGAGTATATTATAAGTTGGTTGCACAACCGCTTGCACTTGTAGGATATTCCTACATTTGTCTTTGGTTATTTCCTTCTTTTTTCTGAGATTACATTTCTTTTGAAGGATTTACACTCCCGACTCTCGTATAATATCATCGCTTATGAACATACCCACCATGATAGCTGCCACAGCTTTGAGTGTGGCAGGACTGACCACCACAGCAGCAACAGAAGCCGCTGCAGAAACTTTCATTGGTCGTCAAATGCCGAAATTGAGTTCTGACCGTATGA
Source organism: Prevotellaceae bacterium (assembly GCA_905371275.1). Taxonomy (GTDB): domain Bacteria; phylum Bacteroidota; class Bacteroidia; order Bacteroidales; family Bacteroidaceae; genus Alloprevotella. The sequence goes on along the minus strand of CAJPLH010000105.1, from coordinate 1,070 downwards.
CGCCTGAAGCACTATGGGCTATGGGGCGCATCGGTACGGTATCTCCCAATGCAGCAGGCACTCATGCCGTGTATGCTGTTAGTTATTATAGTGTGGCGGAGAACAAGTCGCACTCTGTGCTTTACCTCTTAGACATTAAGAACAAAAAGTCGCAACAACTCACCACTTCTGCAAAAAGCGAATCAGGCGCAGTGTGGGTGCGCTTCGGCAATGAAGAGCGCATCGTTTTCCTTTCAAGCGAGAGCGGAAGCAGTCAGTTGTGGACGATGAAAGCCGATGGCTCAGAGCGCAAACAAATCACCCACGAAACAGACGATGTGGTGGATTTTCTTTTCGCTCCCAACGGAAAGCGCGTCATTCTGGTCAAAGAAGTGCCACAACACACGGCTATTGCACCCAAAGAGGCCGACTTACCCAAAGCAACGGGTATGGTCATCAATGATTTGATGTACAAACATTGGGATCAATATGTCACCTCTGCTCCTCATCCCTTCTTGGCTGAATTTGATGGGGAGCGCGTCACAGTGGCAAAAGACCTTTTGGAGGGAGAACCCTTTGAATCGCCTATGATGCCATTTGGTGGCAACGAGCAATTAGCTTGGAGTCCGAATAGCACACAAGTAGCTTATACTTGTCGCAAGAAAGTGGGTCGTGATTACGCCACTTCCACAGACAGCGACATCTTCCTTTATGACATCTCCTCTGGAACAACGCACAATCTCTGCAAACCTGAGGGATGGACTGCACCCACTTCTACTGACTACACCAAAAGTCTTCAGCATCAAGCAGTGAATCAATCAAAGGTTGATGCGAATGTGGGCTACGACATCAATCCACAATTTTCTCCCGATGGTAAATGCGTGGCTTGGAGCAGCATGGAGCGCGATGGATATGAAAGCGATCGTGCGCGTTTGTGTGTCTATGATTTGAAATCTGGGAAAAAGACTTACGTCACAGAGTCCTTCGACAGTGGGGTAGACGGCTTTGCTTGGGGTGCTGACAGCAAACAATTGTTCTTTGTGGGAGTTTGGCACGGAAAAGCCAATCTTCACGTCACTAATCTCCAAGGT
>CAJPLH010000104.1 GCA_905371275.1 Prevotellaceae bacterium | reverse complement strand
TCTGGTTTGCTTTGATGTGAAGATCGAGGTCTTTGTTTCCAATGCTCACATAACCTGCCACTTGGGTACTACTGATGTTGGGTTCTTCTATGTTGGCTTTGAGAAGTATCGTTTGGTCTCCTCCACGAAATCCGCCTTCAATCTTCGCGTGTCCGAGAGGCGAGTGGTTGAAGGTGAAATGAGGAATGTCGAGATTCGCAAAGACTTGCAACTCGTTTTGTGCAGAAGGACGAATGGTGGCTTGTCCTGTGGCACGTCCACCGAAGATGAGGTCTTCTAAACCAATCATAGACAAGGCATAACCTACATCAAACTGGCGGAGGTTTACCAAAAGACCATCACGATGTTGCGCATACTCCCCCGAAACAGATAATCTTTGCTGTGCGTGTGATAGAGAGAGGTTCTGAATGTTCAATTGTCCATCATTAAACATTATATTCCCTGGTTCTATGTTCCATATCGTGTCATTGATGGTCAATGACGTAGGAAGCAGGTTTACTTTCAGACGACTCTCTTTGATGCGCTGCAAGTTGAGAGTTTCAATAAGCGTTTCACTCGACAAACTGCCATAAAACTTATGATGTTGTTGTTCTGACCACAAGATGTCCGAACGTAGTTTTCCGTTCTCTGTGTGCGCTTGAAGTTCTAATAGAAAATCAGCTTTGCGCATTGGACGTAAGACTTTGGCAATAAGTCTGAAATCAGACTTTTCACTGCGCGCAGTCATCGCGATATTATTTAGTTCCGTGTTGCCAAACCGTAAATGTGGAGCTTTGGCTTGGAGGTATAATTGACTGCCATCTGCTGCCAAACGTCCTTCGGCTTCTACCGCTTGATTGGCTGCTACATCTATTTTGAACAAGCGTTGCAAGAAGTCCGTGCGTTTGAGGTGCAGTCCAAAGGATAGTATGCTCTTGTGGGACTGAGCCACAGATGGTCGCTCCTTATGGTCTGTTGAAGACGGAGAAAGAGTCGCAGCGGTCTGTGTTTCCGCAGATTCCATTCCCTTACTCATCACATTCTTCCACCATAGGTCTGCAGCTTTGCGTAGGGAAGGGATATCTGTCGTTCCAAAAACAGTTGCGTCTGCAAAATCACTTTGCAAAGTCAAGTGAGTTCCTTCATTTTGTTGTCTAGCAGTGAGTAGAAGATGCTCAAAAGCGTAAGGAGCGTCAGTGTTCTTCAATGAAAACTGGCGTATTTCGAGTTCTCCTTGTGGATGTTTGAAATCTAATTGAGGAGCTTGCAAGTCAAACTCAAAGGCAAACAGGCCATTACCCCATTGCTTTCCTAAACCTAAGTCGGAAGGAGAGAAACGATGAACTTGTCCCTTAGTAAAAAGCAATGACGGCTTCCATTGTTGGTCTAATGATGCTTTTGCTTCAAGGCTTAAATCCAAAGAAGGATCATTGGCTTGTAAGGATACGTCTGCTTTTCCATTAAAAAGAGAAGCGGTGGTTGCCAAGTTTTTGTAGTGATGTTGCCTCCATTCGACCTCTGGAATTTTGAGTTCAATTCTACCATTGGGCTGTGTTGTTCCGTTGAGTTGCAAATGGCCTTTCGCTTCAAGGCTAATCATTGTGGGTAAATTAGGAAATTGTTTCAACAGAGCAGGGCGTAAGTTGCGTGAAGAAAGCTGCCCAGTCAGATTTCCTTTCCAATAATTCGCGTTGAGTTCAACCTTCCCTATTGGCGAAATGATTTGTCCATCGAAATAGCTGCTGTGTGTTGTCGCATAGCGCAATTTTCCTTTCAATTCAATCGTTTCTAAAGGACGCAACCATTCTGGCAACTCTTTGAGGTGAAGCGCATTCATTACAGAGCGCACAAAGTGTTGCTGTAGAGACAGTTTCTGAAGTTGCGCACTTATTGCACTAAACTTGCCTTGTGGTAATGATAGAGTAGCATCAGTAGAAAGATAGAAACGGTCGGTTGCATTGCTCAACTGCAGATTTTTGAGTCTTACCTCACCTTTACGCACCGCAAACTGCGTGCTCATAAACAATATCTCATTGAGGGGATGCAATTGTGGTAGCAATGGAGCAATGTCATTGGTCGCAATGCGCGCATCTTCGATAGCTCCTTCGACAATTAGTGAATTGAAAATCTTTTCTATTGATGAAGCATCATAATAAGCCACTAGACGTTCTTGACTAATGCGAGATTGAGGAGTTTGCAGAGAAAAGTCGCGAACTTCAGCCTTGTGTCGGTTGGCACTAAGACGAAGTTGTAAATGAGAAAGTTTCCACCCACAAGCTTCTTCTGCTGAGAATTGTCGCACTCTCAAATTGATACTATCCTTGGTCAAACATTTCAGCGATAGAATAGCGTCTAAATTCTTTAGATTAACGTGATGCGGACTAAATTTTCCAACTTGCGCTTGTGGCTGATACCATTCATCGTAAGACAGGGCGCATCTTCTCATAATTAGAGAGTTTATACTCAGATTAAGCGCCGTAGAACTATCCTTGCTTTTACTGCTAAAAGCATCGATAATGTATTGAAAGTTGGTGTTACCATCCTTTCTGTTCTTATAGAGTGCTATTTGCGCGTCAAGCAAAGCGATGTTGCGCAGCGAAATCTGTCTATGCAGAAGCGGTAGGAGTTCTATTTTTCCAAATAGTAACTTACTCTCTAATAGCTTTTTGCCAGATTTATCCTTGAGCAATACGTTATGCAACTGTACACTATTGAGCAATCCAATCTCCACAGAGCCTATTTCTACTTCTGATTGGAGTTTCTCTTCTAGTGGTTGTTCGATAGCATTGGCCAGATAAGTCTGAACTCCCGAATTGTTTAATGCAAAGACCAAAAGGCCGTAGGACACCAATAAGATGCCCAACGACCATTGAATAAAGAGGCGAATGTTTATTTTTCGCATATATCTTTGCTGTTATTCGAAAGCAGAAAGTGTCAATGTATGAGACTGTTATGTCTACAAAAAAGCGCAAATAGCGCCACGTTAGTTTAGCGACGCTTGTCACGTGGGAAGTCCATCAAATAGGTGAACTTAAACATTAGCGCATTGTTGGCCGATCTAGCAAAAGGATCTTTTTTGGCGTTATGGAAAATGTCTGACAGTCCGTAGTAGTAGCGCGCGTCGACAATGAAGTGACCTATTTTAGAGGAAACTTCAGCCCCAAGTCCACCGACAATACCATAGTCTAAACGATTTTCTATGGATTTCCCATATTGTGCTATCACCCCGTTGGCACGGTTGGGTAGGGTGACTCCCTTAGAAGTATAGGTCGTCCATTGCGTTGAGCGCACTTCGTTGTCACCGAATGCGTAACTAACTTGTGGTCCTGCCAAGAGGAAGCCTTTAAATCCTCGTTTTTCTTCACCTAGACCAAGATTGGCCATCATCGGAAGTTGGATATAATCGATGTTGCGTTGGTAGGTGTCAGGTAATGGATGCGAGGTAGACGACAGAATTTCTTCGCGCCATCCAGCTCGCCAGTAATTGGCTTCTAGTTGAATAGCGCAAATCAGTCCATAATACTTTTCGCTGGTGTAGCGCGCTGTAAACCCGAACACTGGAGCAGTCTGATAAAATTGGCGGATATTGGGAGTAAACAAGATTTTATTCATACTCACACCGCCATTGAAGCCTAGTGCCCATTGATTGCGTTGTTCACCAACTTGAGAATATGCAGAGGTTGCAGCACAAACAAGGCCACAACAGAGGAAAATTATCTTTTTCAGCATAGGATTATGCCCTATTAGTCTTTTAATTACCTGCGAAGTTACAGAAAAATCCCCATTTACTCCCTTTTCTTTATATGAAAATCGCGTTTTCGTGTCTTTCATCTTTCCTTTTCTCAAAAGAAATGAGTAAATTTGCGGAGATTTTTTGCAGCCTTCTCCTATTTAATTCATCAAACTCTTAGAGTGACGATAGGGGGTATAAGCGAATCTGTTGATTTCTTGGCTTTGTTTTAAGCATAGACGCAACGTTGGCTTACTCAATTCTCATAGTATAGGCTGCTTCTACACTGCAAACGATATTGCTATATGAATATTTCCTACAAATGGCTGAAAGAGTACGTTGATTGCGAAATGACAGCCGAAGAAATAGCCGTAGCCCTCACTTCCATTGGACTAGAAGTGGGAGCTGTGGAAGAAGTTCAGACCATCCGTGGTGGACTAAAGGGACTTGTTGTTGGACACGTCCTCACGTGCGAGGCACATCCCAACTCTGACCATATGCACGTCACTACCGTAGATTTGGGTAATGGCGAAGCACCCACGCAGATTGTTTGTGGTGCACACAATGTCGCTGCGGGGCAAAAGGTTATTGTTGCCACACTTGGCACCAAATTGTATGATGGCGACAGCGAGTTTGTCATCAAAAAGTCAAAACTCCGTGGCGTTGAAAGTCTTGGTATGATTTGCGCCGAAGATGAAATCGGTGTAGGCAAAGGTCACGATGGTATTATGGTACTTCCCGAAGATACTGTCGTAGGTACGCCTGCTGCTGAGTATTTCGGCTTGGAAAGCGATCATCTCATAGAAGTAGATATTACCCCCAACCGCGCTGACGCTTGCTCGCATTGGGGAGTTGCACGCGATTTATATGCTTATCTCCAGCGCAACGGCAAAAAGACTGCGCTACATCGTCCAAGTGTAGAGGATTTCAAAGTAGACAACAACGATTTGCCCATCAGAGTTTCTGTCTTACAAACTGAGGCTTGCCCTCGCTACACAGCAGTTTCGCTCAAAGGCTGTAAGATTCAAGAAAGTCCAAAGTGGTTGCAAGATAAACTCACCACGATTGGTCTCCGCCCCATCAACAATATCGTGGACATCACCAATTATGTTATGATGGCATACGGACAACCTCTGCATTGCTTTGATGCCGATATGGTTGAAGGGGGAGAGATTGTTGTGAAAACATTGGAGAACGGCACTAAGTTTGTCACTCTTGATGGAGAAGAACACGAACTTTCTGACCGCGATTTAGCTATCTGCAACGCTAAAGAAGCAATGTGCATTGCTGGTGTCTTCGGGGGCAAGGGTAGTGGAACGTATGAAACAACGACCAATGTCGTGTTTGAAAGTGCTTACTTCCATCCCACTTGGGTGAGAAAGAGTGCACGTCGCCATGGTCTTAACACTGACGCTTCTTTCCGTTTTGAACGCGGTATTGATCCCGACGGACAAATCTATGCGCTCAAAGCTGCGGCTTTGTTGGCAAAAGAATTGGCTGGTGGAGAAATCGCTATGGAAATTGTCGATGTTGAGCAGCCCTCATTGGTGAAAAGTTTTGAGGTAAATCTTGAATACGCTTATGTCGATGGAGTGATTGGTAAGCACATTGAACCAGAATTGGTGAAATCTATTGTCATTTCTCTCGATATGAAAATCATCTCTGAAACCTCAGAGGGACTTTCTTTGCAAATTCCTGCTTATCGCGTTGATGTTCAACGTCCTTGCGATGTTGTTGAGGATATTCTCCGCATTTATGGTTACAACAACGTCGAGATTCCTACGAGTCTTAAGTCTTCGCTCACTGTCAAAGGAGCTAACGACATTAGTCAGAAACTACAAAACCTGATTAGCGAGCAGCTTGTGGGAGAAGGATTCCACGAAATTCTTAATAACTCTCTCACGCGCGAAGCTTATTATAAGGACTTGAAGACATATGCACCTGAGCATCTTGTGCATCTCATCAATCCGCTTTCTAGCGATCTCAATGTGATGCGCCAAAGCCTTCTCTTTGGAGGACTAGAAAGTATTGCTCACAATGTGAACCGTAAGGAAGCTAATCTCCGTTTCTTTGAATTGGGCAACTGCTATCATTATGATGCTGACAAGCGCAACGCAGAGAAAGTGCTTGCTCCTTATAGTGAAGCCTTGCATCTAGGGCTTTGGCTTACTGGACGACGTGTAGAAAACTCGTGGGCGCACGCTAATGAAGATGCAAGTGTCTACGAACTCAAAGGTTACGCACTCAATGTATTGCGCCGCCTTGGCATTGCATTAGGTCAATTCTTGGTTGAAGAGGGCAAAAACGACATTTTCTCCAAGAGTATCGCCGTCGTTGACCGAAATGGCAAGGTATATCTCGAATTGGGACTTGTGAAGAAAGCGCTCCTCGTGGCTTGCGACATTGAAACAGAAGTTTATTACGCAGATTTCAATTGGACGCTTTTGATGAAGAAATTACCCAAGAAGGAAGTTTCTTACACCGAACTCTCCAAGTTCCCAGCTGTTCGTCGTGACCTCGCTTTGTTGTTGGACACGAATGTCACTTTTGGAGAAATAGAGCGTATCGCCTTTGCGTGCGAGAAAAAACTCCTTAAGCGCGTGGAACTCTTTGACGTTTACGAAGGCAAAAATCTTGAAGCCGGTAAAAAGAGTTATGCCGTTTCATTCGTGTTGCAAGATGAAAGCAAGACGATGAATGATAAACAGACTGAGGCCATTATGGCTAAAATCTTGAAACAACTCGAACAGCAGCTTGGTGCTGTGCTTAGAGGCTAAGTTTTTAAGCAACATTTCTATTCCTTTCTCTGCAAAGCAGAAGTGCGCTATGTAATTCTGCTTTAGCAGAGAGAAAGAACTATTGATAGATACAACAATTACAATCCTATAATTATATTCCTATGGGAAGAGCTTTTGAATATCGCAAAGCCGCAAAGATGAAGCGTTGGGGGCATATGGCTCGCACGTTCACAAAGATTGGTAAACAAATCGCCGTAGCCGTCAAAGGTGGTGGCCCAGATCCCGACACAAACCCCACGCTCCGTGCCATCATTGCTACGGCAAAGCGCGAGAATATGC